>CALXIU010000127.1 GCA_944388415.1 uncultured Ruthenibacterium sp.
CGCCTTCGCCCACGCGTTGTCCTTGCGGGTGGTGTAATAGGTGGAGTAGATCTTCGCGCCGACCTTCGTCAGTTCCTCCGGGAACTCGGTGCCGTCGCAGTCGCGGATCGCGTCCGCTCCCCACTTCTTCAGCACCTCGATCGTCTCGGGCACCACGTCCAGGTTCGTCGGGATCGTGACGCGGCCGGTCGTTTTCCATTCACTCATCTTGTTTCCTCCTGTGATCGAACGGCTCACGGCCATTCTCTGTAAGGCCGGATCTCGGGGACGTCCTCCCCGGCCTCGGCCATTTTGACGCAAAGCTGCTTTGCGAGCTGCGCGCGCACATCCGCGAGCTCCGGGTCGGCTGCAAGGTTGTTTTTCTCGTAGGGGTCGGCCTCGAGGTCGTACAAAAACTCCTCGTAGTACACCGACGCGCCCGCGGTGTCCCAGCCGTTGCCCTCTGCGCGCACCGAGTACTTCCACTTCGGCGTGCGGATGGCGCGGCCGACCTGCGATTCGCTGATCTGCAAAAACGCTGTGTCGTCCCACGCGGGAACGCTGCCGCGCATCAGCGTGCGCAGGCTGTGGCCGCAGAAGCCCTCCGGCCGCGCGATGCCCGCGCAGTCGAGCAGCGTCGTGGGCAGGTCGATCAGGCTGACGATGTGCTTTTCGCGCTTGCCGCCCTCGAAGCCCGGGCCCACGGCGATGAGCGGGATGTGGATGCTCGACTCGTGACAACTGCGCTTATATTCGGAGTTGCGCGTGCGGAAGTGACTGCCGTGATCGGACGTGTAGAACAAAATCGTGTTGTGCCACATGCCGCGCTCCTTGAGCGTGTCGACAAGACGGCCGACGTTCGCGTCGAGGCTGTGGCAGCAGCCGAGGTAATCGGGGTAATTTTTCTCCCAGTCGCCCTTGCCGTGGCAGTCCGCGAAGTCGCCCGGCGTTTCGAACGCACTGAAGCGCGCATAGCTGCCGTCGGGGCCCTCGAACCGGCGGTGGTCGTTCTGGTGATGCGGCTCGATCTGGCTGATGAACAGGAAGAACGGGTGATCCTTGTTGTAGTTGCGCACGTAGTCGACGGCGTAGTTGTTGATGCAGTCGGCGCGGTAGCCGGTGAACTCGACCTTTTCGTTCGCGCCGTTGTACACGTAGCCGTTATAGCCGTGGCTGGTGAACTCGAGCACGTCGGACGCCATCCAGTAGTCCTTGTATCCGGCGCGGCGCTCCTGCGGAATGGCGCACGTCTCGAAGTTCTCTCCCTTAAACGCGTCCGTCGCGAGGTGCCATTTGCCGACGTAAGCCGTGTCGTAGCCCGCGTCGTTGAAATACTGGGCCAGCGTCTTGATCCGGCCGAACGGCAGCGCGCGGCCGTTCGTATGGCAGCCGATCTGCGCGGCGTATCGGCCCGTTTGCAGACACGCGCGCGCCGGGCCGCACACAGGCTGGCAGGTGAATGCGTTCTCGAACAGGACGCCCTCCGCCGCGAGGCGGTCGAGGTTCGGCGTCACGTCCAGCTTCTGGCCGTAACAGCCCAGCGTGTCCCAGCGCTGCTGATCGGAAAAGTAGAAGATGATATTGGGCCGGTTCATGATTCAAGCCTCCTTCGGCCGAAAGACGCGGGCGCTCCACCCGGCCGCGCCGGATGGAGCCTCCCGCCAAGCTTTCTTATTTTGTATAGCCGTGATTGTAGATGCCGAGCAGCACAAGGATGCCCGCGAGGCCGGCGATCTCAAACGCGAGGCCGCCGAGGCCGAGGCCGCCGGACGCGAAGCCGACGGAGTGGCCGTGCACGACGAGCCACAGGCACGCAAACAGCAGGACAACGCCGAGGATCACGGTGAGCGTCTTTTTCGTATATTCGTTCATGCTCTCGCCTCCCTTAGCCTTTCAGACCGCCGAGCGTCATGCCCTGCGTCAGTTTCTTCTGCACACAGATGTAGAGGATGAGGACCGGGATCATGACCATGACGAGGCCGGCGTACATCTGGCCGTACTCCGCCTTCGCGTTCTGCGCCTTCATCAGGTTGAGAAGGCCGACCGGCAGCGTGCGGGGGCCGTCCGCGTCGGTGAGCATCGTCATGGAGATGATGTACTCGTTCCAGTACGACAGGAAGTTGAACAGGATGACCGTCACGATGCTGGGCTTCGCCATCGGCATGATGATGCGGACCATCGTGGTGAAGTAGCCCGCGCCGTCGACGTAGGCGGCCTCCTCGTAGTCCTTCGGGAGCGTCGCAAAGTAGCCGGACAGCAGGTAGATGGTGAACGGCAGCGTTGTGGACGCGAGCACCAGAGAGACGACGAACGGGTTGTTGAGGAAGAAGCCGGAGCCGAAGATGCCCTTGAGGAATTTGTCCGCCGTGACGAACATCAGGAAGATGGGCACGACGATGTAGTTCACGTTGATGAACAGGCCGGCCATGAAGCCCGTGTTGAGGGCCTTCGAGCCGATGAACTTATAGCGCGACAGCACATAGGCGGCGGGAAGCGCCACGACGAGCAGGATGGCCAGCGCGACGGCCGTGATGATGATGGACGTCATGAAGTAGTCGCCCATGCGCGCCTTTGTCCACGCGTCGACGAAGTTCTGGAAATGGATGCCCTTTGGGAGCGCCCACGGATTGCCGTAAAATTCAGAGTTCTCTTTGACGGACGCCATGAACACCCACGCCACGGGGACCGCGATGAGCAGCGTCAGCAAGGCGAGAACGAAATACATGAAGGCTTTTGCGGCGGCCTCGCCGCCGGTCGGTTTGCGATCGATCATTCTTCTCTCCCCCTCCCGTCAGAATTCCAGCGGCTCGCGCTTTGTGACGGCATTGACGATGGCCGACAGAGCGAACGAGAACGAGAACACGACGACGCCGATGGCCATGCCGTAGCCGTACGTCGAGTTCGTGTACGCCTGTTTGTACATGTAGCTCAGGAACACCTCGGTGGCGCCGTCCGGGCCGCCGTTGGTCATGGCTTTGACGAACAGGAAGCTCATGTTGATGTTCGAGATGATGAAGAACGTCAGCGTCGTGCGGATGTTCGTCCAGATGAGCGGGATCGTGATGGAGAAGAACTGGCGGATGCGCGACGCGCCCTCGAGGTTGGCCGATTCATACAGGCTCTCGGAGATGGACGACATCGACGCCATGTACATGACCATGTAGTAGCCGATGGCCTGCCAGACCATCGCGCCGACGATGCTGTAGATGACGATCTTCTGGTCGCCCAGCCAGTAGATGGGTTCGGCGTCCCCGCCGCGGAAGATCGACAGAATGCTGTTGAGCATACCGTAGTTCGAATCGTAAATGGCGCTGAAGATGGCCGAAATGACGACGACGGACAGGATGTTCGGGATGTAGAAAATGACGCGGAAGAAGTTCTGTCCTTTGAGCTTTTCACGCGTCAGGATGGCGGCGAACACCAGCGCGAAACCGATGGTGATGACCGTCACGACCACAATGAGCAGAATGCTGTTGCGCACGGACTGGAAGAATTTCGCGTCGTGGAACAGCGTGATGAAGTTGTTCAGCCCGACAAACTCTTTGTTGGGAGAATAGCCGCCCCACTTAAAGAGCGACATGCGGAACACGTTGAACGTTGGGATCACAAGAAAGATGATCGAAAGGATGACTGCCGGCGCCACGCACGCGACGATGAACCGGCTGCGCGCCTTGTTTTTCTGCATAGTGCCATCTCCATTTCCATTGAGAAAGGGCGGTGAGCAAGGAGCACTTGCTCACCGCCCGCTTTGGTTGCGTGTTCGCCGCGTCAAATGGCGCGATGTATCGGTATGTATTCGATCACTTCAGCGCAGCGCGCAGCGCGTCGCTGGCGGCGGTGACTGCCGCGACCCAGTCGGCCTGCGTCTTCGTGCCGGACACGACGCTGTCCATCGTGAAGCACATGGCGTCCTTGATGTTGACGCCCTCGACGGGATCGGTGGCGGCGAAGGTGCCAATAGCGGCCTTGGCGCCGTCGTCATACACAGCGTAGAACAGCTGGTTCTCCTCGCTCAGCGCGTCGGTCATGCCGGCGATGGGCTGAACGGCGGAGGAAGCGGCGAAGATGTCAGCGGCCTCGTCGCTGTACAGGTAGGAGATGAAGACTTTCGCAAGCTCCTTGTTCTCGGCGCCCGCGGGGACCCAGCACTGCTCGAAGAAGGTGTAGCTGTAGCGGTCGCCGCCCTCTTCCAGAGCGGGCAGAGCCATGAAGCCCCACTTGAAGGTCTCGGCGCGGGGCGCATCGGCCATCTCGCCCACGACCCACGTGCCGTTCGGCATGAACAGGGCCTTGTCGTCGAGGATCAGCTGCTGGTTCTTCGTGAAGTTGTCGCCGTTGGCGTTGGAGGGAACGGAGGGCTCGGTGTAGGAAGCGAGCTTCGTCAGGACGTCGAACATCTGCGTCATCTCGGGCGTCTCCCAGATGCCCTCCTCATAGTTCAGAGCGCGGTTGAACATGTCCTGTCCGCCCGCCTCGGCCATCATCGCATAGGTGAAGGCGTCGAGGTAGCCGGCCGTCGGATACGCAAACAGGCTGATGTCTTCGGCCGCGGCCGTCTCGGCCAGAGCCCACATGTCGTCCCACGTCTCGGGGACTTCCCAGCCCTTTGTCTCGAACAGGCCCGCGTCATAGAACAGGCCGCAGGGAGAGTAGAACATCGGCATCAGGAAGACGCGGTCGTCGCCGTAGGGGTTGGTGGTGGTGTTGCCAGTGAAGCCGCCGATGATCTTCTCGCCGACCGTCACATCCTCGCCCAGAACGTTCATCGACAGAACGTCGGTCAGATCCTCGAGGGCGTTCTCCTTGATCAGCGTCTCGGGCATGGCCTTCTCACGTCCCACCGCCAGGTGCACGACGTCGGGGAAATCGCCGGCCTTCATGCTCGGGTCGATGACGTCCTCCAGGTTTTTGTCCATCGTCAGCTCGACGGTGGCGCCCGTCTTGGCCTCGAACGCCGCGACGACGTCCTCCCACATCTGGGTGCCGTACGCAGTCTCGATCGCGGCGACCTTCAGCGTCTGGCCGGCGTAATCGCCCTCAGCGGCGGGCGCGGAAGCGGAACCGGCGGTCGACGCGGGCGTGCTGGACGACGTGGAGCCGCAGCCGGCGAGCGCCGTCAGCAGCATGCCGGCGGCAAGGATGATGCTCAGTGCCTTTTTCATAACAAACCTCCTGAAAAATGATACATTTCTGTTTTCGGAAGACCGCCGCGTCCGCCTTTCGCGAACCGCCCGATCTCCCTGTCACGCTTTCAGTATGACTGTTTTTGCGCCCGCTTACAAGGTTTTTCTTGCTCCATGATTTAGAGATATTGGCTTTTGTATAAAATAAATATTAAATTGTAATCCAGTTGTTATTTTTTGCGTACATCGCCGACAAAAAGACCGCAATATTTTTTGTCATTGTGACAATTCCATATTTTGAACCTTTTCTGTCGAATGAATTTATACAATTCGCATTCTGCATTTATACTTGTAATTCCAATACAATACATCTATAATGTGTATAGGACCCGCCCATTTATTGATTTTGGTCGATTTGACGTTTTATATCAACATCCATAAAATCAGGAGCAATATATGAGTACTCAGATGTATGAGCTGGGCCTCGAGCCGGAGGCGCTGCGCTCGTCAAGGCTGCAATACATCTCCAGCTCCCGCTTCGGAAACGACTGGCACACAACGCTGCACACGCACGCGTGCACGGAGATCTTTTACTGCGTGAGCGGCGTCGGCCGCTTCATCCTGAAAGAGGGAGAGCAGCCTGTGGGCAGCGACGACCTGCTGATCGTGGACGCAAACTTCGAGCACACCGAAGATTCGGTGGCGTCGAACCCGCTGGAGTACATCGTGCTGGGTGTGGACGGGCTGGACTTCCGTCTGCCCCGGCAGGAGGCGAACGGCTACGCGATGTTCAATTTCCGCGAACACCGGTCGGAGATGCTGTTTTATCTGCGCAAACTGCTGGCGGAGGCCTCGGAGAAGCCGCCCCAATATGAGTTCGTCTGCGGAAGGGTGTTTGAGGTCTTTCTGGCGATGCTGTCGCGCCACACACAATTGTCCGTGGAGATCGCGCCGGTGAAGCGGCGCAACCGCGAGTGCGCCGCCGTGCGGCGGTACATCGACGAGCACTTCGCCGAACCGCTGACGCTCGACCATCTGGCGGAGGTGGCGCACGTCAACAAGTATTATCTCGTACACGCGTTCAACCGTGAGTACGGCGTGACGCCGATCAACTATCTGCTCTTGTGCCGCATCCACGGCAGCAAGCAGCTTCTGGCGAGCACGGATCTGTCGCTGTCGCAGATCGCGCAGATCCACGGATTTTCCTCGCCGAGTTATTTTTCGCAGAGCTTCCGGCGACTGGAAGGCATGAGCCCGATGGAGTACCGCAAGCAGCGCCGGGCGGAACAGGAGAGCGACGGCGCAGAAATGAAACAGAAAGGGTGAGGGACATGGGATATGTCGCGCTGACGCCGGCGACTCCGATCCGCGTGGAGAAGCTCGTCTCGGTGCACTATTTTGAGTATTCCAGTTCTTACTATTTTGAGGGAGAAGCGCACGATTTCTGGGAATTTCTCTATGTGGACAAAGGCGAGCTTGACGTGCAGGCCGACGAAGCCGTTCACCATCTGAAAAAGGGCGAGATCATTTTCCACCGCCCCGGCGAGTTCCACTCGCTGGCCGCGAACGGGAAGGTCGCGCCGAACCTCGTGGTGGCGAGCTTTGTCTGTGACAGTCCGGCGATGCGCTACTTTGAAGGGCGAACAATGAGCATTTCGGACGCCGACCGGGCCGTGCTGGCCCAGATCGTGATGGAGGCGGACTGCGCCTTTTCGTCGCCGCTCAACGACCCGCAGACGATGCAGCTGGAGCGCCGCACGGGGCCGGACACGCTGTTCGGCGCCGAACAGATGACGGCGCTGTGCATCGAGACGCTTCTGATCCGCCTGATCCGGCGCGGAGAGGAGCCGCAGCCCGCGCCCGGCCAGACGAGTTACATCCGCGAGCGGACACAGCAGGAATTTATTGACCGCGTGCATGCGTATTTCGAGGCAAACATCTCGCACAAGCTGACGCTGGCGGATATCTGCCGCGACAACCTCGTCGGACGCAGCTATCTGCAAAAGATCTTCCGCGAAAAGACCGGCGGCGGCGCGATGGAGTATTTCGGCCAGATGAAGATCGCGGCCGCGCAGGAGATGATCCGCGAGGGCAGCCACAATTTCACCGAGATCGCGTCGATGCTGGGCTATAATTCCATCCACTACTTCTCGCGCCATTTCAAAAAGGTGGCGGGGATGACGCCGTCGGAATACGCCTCGAGCGTCAAGGCGCTGTCCGGCAAAACACACACCAGGCTGTAACGGACAATTGTACAAAAGGTGAGGTCGATTTTTCCGATTCGAGAACAAATGTGCAAATAATGTGCGGAATAATCTATTTATCCAAATGCAATTCGCTCGTACAATAAAGACAAAGGGAAGGGCCGCGGCGACGCGGCACAACAAAGGAAAAGGAGTGCTGAGTTTATGTCCATTCTGGTAAGCGGCGGCGCCGGCTACATCGGCAGCCACACCTGCATCGAGCTGATGAAGGCCGGTTATGAAATTCTGGTCGCGGACAATCTGTACAATTCGTGCGAAGAGGCCGTGCGCCGCGTGGAGAAGATCTCCGGGCAGAGCGTCCCCTTCGTGAACATCGACCTGTGCGACGACGACGCCGTGGACGCGCTGTTCGCCGCGCATCCCGAGATCAACGCCGTCATCCATTTTGCTGCGTACAAGGCTGTCGGCGAGAGCGTCGCGAAACCGCTGGAGTACTACTCCAACAACCTCGGCAGCTGCATGAACGTGCTGCGCGCGATGAAGAAGTACGGCGTGAAGAACTTCGTCTTCTCCTCCTCCGCCACCGTGTACGGCGATCCCGCCAGCGTGCCCATCCGTGAGGACTTCCCCACCGGCGCCGTGACGAACCCCTACGGCGCGACGAAGGTGATGAATGAGAGCATCCTGAAGGACATCTGCAAGGCCGACCCGACGATGAACGTCGTGCTGCTGCGCTACTTCTTCCCTATGTGCGCGCATGAGAGCGGCCTCATCGGCGAGGATCCGAACGGTATCCCCAACAACCTCGTTCCCTACATCGCGAAGGTGGCCGTGGGCAAGCTGGAGAAGGTGCACGTGTTCGGCAACGACTACCCCACGCCCGACGGCACCGGCGTGCGCGATTACATCCACGTCGTCGACCTGGCGCGCGGCCACGTCGCGGCGCTGAAGAAGCTGGAGCAGAACTGCGGCCTGTTCATCTGCAACCTCGGCACCGGCCACGGCTACAGCGTGCTGGACGTCATCAACGCGTACTCGAAGGCCTGCGGCAAGGAGATCCCGTATGTGATCGACCCGCGCCGCCCCGGCGACATCGCCGAGTGCTACGCCGATCCGACGAAGGCCCGCGAGGAGCTGGGCTGGGAGGCTCAATACGGCATCGAAGAGATGTGCGCCTCTAGCTGGAAATGGCAGAGCATGAATCCCGACGGTTATAAGGGCTGAACATCCTGACCCGATCAGCGGGTGCGGTTTCACTTGACGGTTTGCCGCCCCGCTGTTTTTATGAACTTCCGTTTGATATTTTGAACAATTTTTCGAGTTGTAAAGGAGAATTTTTTATGAAAAAGCCGATTCTCGTTGTCATGGCCGCTGGTATGGGAAGCCGCTACGGCGGACTGAAGCAGATGGACCCGGTGGGCAACCACGGCCAGGTCATCATGGATTATTCGCTGTTCGACGCGCGCCGCGCGGGCTTTGAGACGGTCGTGTTCATCATCAAGCATGAGATCGAAGAGGACTTCAAGCGCCTCGTCGGCAGCCGCATCGAGAAGGTCATGGACGTGCGCTACGCGTTCCAGCAGCTGGACAACCTGCCCGCCGGCTACGCCGTTCCCGAGGGCCGCACGAAGCCCTGGGGCACGAGCCACGCGATCCTGTCCGCGAAGGACGTCATCGACGCGCCGTTCGCCGTCATCAACGCCGACGACTACTACGGACCCGAGGCGTACAAGGTCATCTACGACTATCTGACCACCCATCCTGACACCGACGGCATGTACGAATATGCGATGGTGGGCTATCTGCTGAAGAACACGGTGACCGAGAACGGCCACGTGGCGCGCGGCGTGTGCGTGACGAGCGCGGACGGCTATCTGGACAGCGTGACCGAGCGCACGCACATCGAGAAGACCGAGACGGGCGCGCGCTTCACCGAGGACGACGGCGCGACCTGGACGGACGTGTCCGGCGACACGGTCGTGTCGATGAACCTGTGGGGCTTCACGCCGAGTTTCCTGAAGGAGACGGAGGACCGCTTTGCGGCGTTCCTGGACAAGGCGCTCGTGGAGAACCCGCTGAAGGGCGAGTACTTCCTGCCCAGCGTCGTGAGCCAGCTGATCGCGGAGGACAAGGCGCGCGTGAAGGTGCTGCACAGCCGCGACAAATGGTACGGCGTGACGTACAAAGAGGACAAGCCCATCGTCGTGGGCGCGATCAAAGCGATGACTGAGAGCGGGCTGTATCCCGACAATCTGTGGGAGGCGTGAACCATGGCACTGTGCAAAGCGGAAGAGACCCTGAACGAGGCGCTGGGCGCCTATGATTTCGGCGGCCAGGTGGCCGGGGCGCTGCGCTACGGCCAGGGCCACATCAACGACACCTTCTGCGTCTATGTGCAGACGCCGGAGGGCGACGCGCGCCGCTTCATTTTGCAGCGCATCAACACCGACACGTTCACCGACCCGAAGGGCCTGATGGAGAACATCGTGGGTGTGACGGACTACCTTCGCGCCATCGTGGAGAAAAACGGCGGCGACACCGCGCGCGAGACGATGACCGTGCTGCGCACGAAGGAGGGCGCGACGTTCTACGCCGACGCGACGGGCGGCGCGGGGCGCGTGTACCCGGTCGTGGAGGACCCGCTGTGCTTGCAGAAGGTCGAGGACCCGAAGCAGTTCTATGAATCCGCCCGCGCGTTCGGGCGCTTCCAGCAGCTTCTGGCGGATTATCCGGCCGCGACGCTGCACGAGACGATCGCGAAGTTCCACGACACGCGCAACCGTTTCGCGAATTTCGAGAAGGCGCTGGCCGCCGATGCGTGCGGCCGCGCGAAAGACGTGCAGGCGGAGATCGACTTCGTGCTGGCGCGCAAGGACGACTGCTCAGTGATGGTGAATCTGCTGGAGGCCGGCGAGCTGCCGCTGCGCGTGACGCACAACGACACGAAGCTGAACAACATCCTGCTGGACAGGAAGACCGGCGAGGGCGTGTGCGTGATCGACCTCGACACCGTCATGCCGGGCCTCGCGGCCAACGACTACGGCGATTCCATCCGCTTCGGCGCGAACCACTCCGCCGAGGACGAGAAGGACCTGTCGAAGGTGAACTTCGATATCGGCCTGTTCGAGATCTACACGAAGGGCTTTTTGGAGACGGCCGGCGGCGCGCTGACCGAGAAGGAGAAGGAGACGCTGCCGTGGGGCGCGAAGCTGATGACGCTCGAGTGCGGCATCCGCTTCCTGACCGACTACCTCGAGGGCGACCACTACTTCAAGGTTCACCGCGAGGGCCAGAACCTCGACCGCTGCCGCACGCAGTTCAAGCTTGTGCGCGACATGGAAGCCCAGTGGGAAGACATGGCGGCCGTTGTGAAAAAGTACATGTGACAAAGCGCAAAACGCCTCCGCACCGTGACAGGTGCGGAGGCGTTTTTTCTCATTGCAGCATGAATTTTTTCAGATCCTGACGGTGGTTGACGTTCAGCTTCTGCATCGCGGCGGAGATGTGGCGCTTGACCGTGTTGGCCGAGACGTCCATGTGCCTGCCGATCTCCTGATTCGTCCAGCCGCGCGCCGCGAGCATCGCGGCGGCAAACTCCGTGGTCGTGAGGTTGTCCGCGACGTCGTGGCCCGTGTCCGGATTGTGGATCTTGCGCCATCCCGCTGAAAAGCGGTAGGTGATGTCGATGATGCGCTTGAAGTCCTCCGGCCAGTCCTTTTTCAGCACAGCCTCCAGCATCCCGCCCAGCAGGCCGTGGTGTTCGCCGAACGCCTCGATCAGGTCATCCTTCCGCGCCAGCTCCCATGCCGCGAGCAGATGAGCCTGCGCCTGTTCCGGCTGACGGAGGCTCATATGATCCATGACGGCGACGAGATGCAGATAAATGAACGGAATGGGATAGACCTCTGTCTGCATGGCGAGCGTCGCTTCCACGATGCCGATGCTCTTTTCGTACTCGCCTTGCAGATAGGTGTAATGCGCCTGCACATACAGCGCAAAGGCGCGAAGGCCCGGCGGCAGCAGCGGGAGATATTCGCGCACCGGCGGCAGGCCGGACGGCAGCGGCAGATGCAGCAAAACAGCCGCCGTCGCGGCGAAGAACACCTTCACCGCCCGGAGCTGCGGCAGCTCATCCACATCCGCGGACTCCAGCGTGCTCTGCACCTGTGCCAGCGCGCTGCGCGCCTGAGGGATGCAGCCGATCGAGAGATTGGCATACGCGCAGATCAGACAGGCCGACAGGCAGAGCGCGGTATTTTGGCTGGCCAGATGGCGTTCCGCCTTGCGGATCGCCTCTTCGGGCCGCCCGCTGAAATAATAGTACTCCGCGAGCGCGATCTGCCGCTGCGGGCCCTGCGGCATCCCGCCGATGTATTCCATACACCGGCCCGGCTCAAAGGCGGCATTCATCAGCGGCATCAGGCCCTGCGGAGAGGGATCCGCGCACGCTGTATCCTGCTGTGCGGACTGTTTTTTCGCGGCGCGCGGATCCAGCGGCTTGTCCGCGCCGTCCGGGACTTCCCACGACGCGCCGAATTTTCTGGCGCCGTCAATGCGTCCCTGTGCGCAGTACTTCTGCACCATGCGCTGCGACACGTTCCATTTTTCCGCAGCTTCCCGCACTGTGATGTATTTCATTCGCCCACCCCCTGCGCGCGGCATTCTCGTGAATTGCGCGTCTTTCTCTTTATTTTATAAGTTTTCACCGGATCGTTCAAGTGGTTGCGCGGAAAACAGCGGCCGCCCGGACTTGCTTGACAGCGGTAGAATATACATTATATATTTATATTACACACAATTTCCACACATGCGGGGACGGCGTCCTGCGGATCGGATCCTGTCTGCGCAATGCAGCGCGGTCTTCCGGCAAACGGCGGGCCGCGCGGTCTGAAACGAGGAGGAGAAGGAAGTATGAACGCTCCGTACTGTCTGTTCAAAACGGAGAAAAAGCGCGTCGTCTGGGAGGTCACGCACCGGTGCAATTATCAGTGCGTGCACTGCTGCTCAAGATCCGGCCAGGCGGACGCCGGAGAGGAGCTGACGCGTCCGGAGATGCTCCGGGTGCTGGACGAGCTGCGGGCGGACGGCGTGCAGGAGATCTACTATTCCGGCGGAGAGCCGTTCATCCGGGACGACATGGTGGACATTCTGGCCGCGACGCGCAGCCGCGGGATCCTTGCCAACGTCTCCACCAACGGATATTTTCTGAACGACGCCCTGGCGCGCAGACTCCGGGAGATCGACGTCAACCTGATCCACATCAGTCTGGACAGCGACGAGGAGGACAAGTACGACATGTTCCGCGGCGGCGATTACTTTCAGAACACCGTCGCCGCCATCGACAGCGCCAAGCGCGCGGGGCTGTACGTGCGCGTGGGCGCTGTCATCTGGCGCGAAAACGCCGCGCGCCTGCGCGAGATGATCGAATTTCTGATCGCCCACGGCGTCGACGAGGTCGTGTTCAACTGGCTGATCCGCGTGGGAAGGTTCGAACAGCACACAGAACTGGGCGTCTCGCTGGACGAATTTGACCGCCTGATCCATCAGGTGTGCGCGCTGCGCGACCGCTACCGCGGAACGATCAAGGTGTCGATGCACCGGTCGGAGGCGTACCGGGACGACGGCAGCAGCTGCCGGGCGGGCAGCCAGCTGCTGTTCATCCTGCCCGACGGAAGGCTCAGCGCATGCTCGTGGGTGGCGAAGCTGGACGCGCGCTTCATCACGCAGGGCACGCTGAAGGAAAAGACTGTGGCCGAGCTGAAGTTCGAGCCCGCCTTCACCGGGTGGGACCGGCTGCTGGACGAGCGGCGCGCCGTCTGCCGCGCGGGATGCCCTGCCATCTGCTATGAGCGGACCGGGAACTATCTCGCGGAGGACCCCCTCCTGATTCTCGAGTAAGGGGGCCGCATCCGTGTTTCAATTTGTTCAAAAGCTGGCGTACTATCCGCAGAAGCTGGCCGCGTTTCGCGCGGGCGATCATGCGAAGACGCTGTCGACGGTGATCTTCTACCCGTCGACCGAGGCCTGCAACCAGAACTGCGTGTTCTGCGACAGCAAATTTTACGACCTGAAAAAGCTGGAGTTCGACCGGGACCGCATGGCCCGGATGCTCGACGACATGAACGCGCTGGGCGCGGACTCGCTGATCATCCTCGGAGACGGCTCGGAACCGATCCTGTTCCGGGACCTCGGCTGGCTCGTGGACGAGGCGGCCGCGCGGGGCATTGCGTGCGGCATCTACACCAACGGCAGCCTCTGCACGCAGGAGCTGGCGGACTGTCTGAACAAGATGGAATTTGTGCGCATCTCGCTGGACGCGGGCACGCCCGAGACGCACAGCTTGCTGCACGGCTATCCGCTGCGGCGCGGCGATTTTGCCAACGCGCTGGCCCTGCTGCGGAAGCTTGACCCGGACCGCGTGGAGACGGGCGCGGCGTTCATCATCCTGGAGGAAAACGTCGGGGAGATCTATCTGACGTGGAAGCTGCTGTGCTCGCTGCGCGCGCGGTACCTCGAGCTGAAGCTGCCGCTGCAAAAGGGCTACCGGTTCGCGAGCTCGGACGCGCGTCTCCTCGGGCGGATCCGCGAGGAGCTGGCGAAGATCGACCGCGAGCGGCAGGCGTGTGGCGGCGCGTGCACGGAGGTGGTGCTCAACAACCACCTCCGGCGCGTCTTCACAGAGGGCTGCGCGCCGGAATTTCTGACGAGCAAGGAGGAATCGCCCTGCCTGACGTGCTGCTTCCGCACGATCGTCTCGCCGATGGGCTACTATCTCTGTTCCCCGCTGAAAAATCTTGAGGACGCCCGCTACGGCGACCCCTTTGCCATGGGCCTGCGCGAGGCGTGGGAGAGCGCGCGCCACATGGAGATGATCGGCAGGCCGTGCGCCATCAGCTGCACGTACAACGATCAGAACGAGGCGCTGCTGCGCCTCGCTTCCGGCGGGACGCTCCCGGAGGCGGGCGTTTCCGGCGGACAGCGGCATTTTCTGTAAAGGATGATGAAACGCATGATCTACCCCATCTGGCTGTCCGACCTGTACCGGGCGCACAAAGAGGAATACATGGAGGCGTTCTCGGAATTTTTCGACGCGGGCGTCTTCATCGGCGGGCCCGCGGTGCGGGAATTTGAAAAAAACATCGCCGCCTATCTGGGCGCGGCGGAGGCCGTCGGCTGCGGCAACGGCACGCAGGCGCTGGAGCTTGCGCTCAAGGCGCACGGCATCGGGCGCGGCGACGAGGTCATCACGACGGCGAACACGTATTACGCCACGGCACGGGCCATCGTCAACACCGGCGCGGACGCCGTGTTCTGCGATGTGGACGAAAACGGTCTGCTCGACCCGGACCTGCTCGAGGCGCTGATCACGGAGCGGACGCGGGCCGTGCTTCCGGTACATCTCTACGGCCTCTGCGCCGATCTGGACGCGATCCGCGAAATCTGCGGCCGGCACGGCATCGTCTGCGTCGAGGACTGCGCCCACGCGCTGGGTTCGGAGAGCGGCGGCGAAAAGATCGGCAGCCGCTCGCGCTGCGCGTGTTTCAGCCTGTACCCGACGAAGAACCTCGGGGCGTTCGGCGACGCGGGCTTCATCGCGACGGACGACCCCGAGCTGGCCGCGAAGATGCGGCGGCTACGCTATTACACGTCCGACCCGGAGCGGCTCGAGTTTCAGGCGGACGGGATGCACACGCGGCTCGACCCGCTTCACGCCAGCCTGCTGAACGTGTCGCTGCGGCACGTGGAGGAATGGAACGCGGTGCGCAGGCGTCACCGCGCGTATTACGTCCGCCGGTTCCAGGGCGCCGTGCCGTATCTGAAAAAGATGGAGGAGCCCGGCGTCGTCCCGTACGTCTTCCCCATCGTCGCCGACGACCAGAAGGCGTTCTCCGACCATTTGCAGTCGCGCGGGATCGTGCCGCAGATCCACTACCGGCCCGACCTGCACCGGATCGGCCATCTGCTGCCCGGGGGCAAGACGTGCGCCGCGGGCAGCCTGCCGAGGACGGAGTATCTCAACGCGCACGTCGTCAGCATCCCCATCTCGCCGACCGTCACGGACGAGGAGGCCGAGCAGGTCGCCGACGCCGTGCTGGACTACTGGCGCGGGCGCTGAGGAGGGACCCATGAAAAAGATCACGCTCTTCATTCTGAATTACAACGGCGCGGACGAGATCCGCGCCGGCTCGCTGCGCTCCATCGCGGACGCCGCCGCGCGTCTGGAGGGGTACGACGTCAGCGTCGTCTTTCTGGACAACTTTTCGAACGACGGCAGCACCGCGATGGTCCGGGAATTTTTCCCGCACGCCGTCGTCGCGTCCACGTTTTCGAACTGCGGCTACGTGCACGGCACGAACATCGGCATCCAGCTGGCGTGGAAGCTGTTTCGCCCGGACTATTACATCCTGATCGACTCCGACAACCACTGCGACGAGCACGCCTATCTGCGCCTGGCCCAGCGCGCGGACGCAGACAGGCGGCTGGGGATGATCCAGCCGATGGTGCTGTCCCGCGAGGACCGCGCGACCGTGATCTCCTGCGGGCACACGTTCGGGGAAAACGGCGGCACGGTGTCCATCAAGGACCCCGGCGCGCACGACCTGAACGACCTGCGCAGCTGCTCCATCTCGTCGACGCTGGTGCGCACGTCCGTTTTGCAGCAGATCGGGCTGCTCAACGAGTCGTTCGAGATGTACTATGAATCGTCCGACCTCTCGTTCCGCATCCGCGAGGCGGGCTACCGCTGCGCGTGCTGCACAGACGCCGTCGCGTACAACGAGCGGCTCGGCGGGATGCGGTTCCGGGACTTCCGAAAGTATTACGTGATGCGCCGCAACCTGTTTCTGTTCTGGCGTCTGCACGACAACGAGGAGTTCCAGCGCGTCAAGCGCTGGTGGGCGGACAAGAGCGACGCATACCAGCGGCAGTTTGAGCGCGAGCCGTTCATCACGGACTATCAGGCCGAGGCGGAGCGCCGCGCGCTGCGTGAGATCCCGGCCATTGAGAGCGCCCCGCTCGAGCGGCTGCGGCAGATTCCCTCGATCGAGGACTTTTGCAAGGAGGACATCCTCCTCATCGACCGATTCTGAACACGGAGGCAAAGAGGTTGAACGTTCCGTTTCAAAGCATACAGATCGAGATCAGCGGGAGGTGCAACGCGCGCTGCCCCTACTGTGTGACCGGCCAGCAGAACCGTCTGGGGCGCGAGACAGGCTCGTTCCTCGCCACGGAGGACTTCGAAGAAGCGCTGCAATTTCTGACATCGCGCGGGTTCATCGACAAGAACACGTGCGTCGCGCTGTTCAATTACGGCGAGCCGCTGCTGCACCCGCAGTTCGGGCGGATCGTCGAGATCCTGGAGGCGCGCGGCAACCCGTACGAGCTCAGCACAAACGCCTCCGTGCGCCTCGGCGAGGCGCTGATCCGGCGGATGAACGGGCTGCGGCGGATGCAGTTCTCGATGAGCGGCTTCAGCCAGGCGTCGTACGACCGCGTGCACGGCCTCGATTTTCCGCGCGTGCGGGACAACACCGCCGCGATGGCGCGGGCCATCCGCGCGGCGCATCCGGACACGGAGTGCGTGATGAAGCTGCAGGTGTACTCCTTCAACGAGGGCGAGGTGCGCGACATGCTGCGCTTCGCCGCGCGGCTGGGCATGACGGTCGTGCCGCTGCACGCGCTGTACGCGAATTTGCAGCAGCAGATGGACTTCATCCTGCGCTACCGCGAGACGCAGCGCCTGCCGGAGACGTCGGACCTGCTGTGGTACTATCTGCCGGAGCTGTTCCGGGACGGCGGTGCGGAGACGCAGTGCGAGCAGCACGCGGAGCTGGTCATCGACGAAAACCTGGACGTGGCCGTCTGCTGCATGGCCACGAAGCTGATGCCCGAGTACAAATTGTGCCGCCTGCGCGACCTGACGCGCGAGCTGCTGGACGCGCGTCCGTCGACGCCGCTTTGCCGAACGTGCATGGCCGGGGGCGTGAGCAGATCCATCTGCCGCACGCCGAGCTACAAAAAGGCCGTGGACTTCGCGGACGTGCTGCGGGAAAACGCGCGGCGCGCCGGCAGACCGGTGGTCCTCGTCGGGACGGGCGGTCTGTGCGCGAGCTTCCGGCAGATGTTCCCCGGCTTGGTTTCCGGGGCGGTCGCGGCGCCGGACGAGACGGCTTTGGCGCGCGCGCACGGCGCGCGGCCCGCGCCGTACTGGGTGCTGGCCGACGCGCAATATGCGCGATACCGCGCCCTCCTGCTCGAAAACGGGTGGGAGGAGACGGCGGATTTTCTGTGTTATTTCACGTATCTTCGCTGAGAAGGGATGGTTATGGATCGGATCGCTGTTGTGACAGGAGCCGCCTCGGGCATCGGGGCGAGGACGGCCGCCGGGCTGGCGGCCGAGGGCTGCGCCGTGTTCGGGCTAGACATCGCGTTCGCGTCCGGCCCGCGCGAGGCATGCGGATGCCCCGCCGGGCGCGTCCGGGAGATCCGCTGTGACGTCAGCCGCGAGGAGGACGTCGAGGCCGCCCTCCGCGCCGTCGTGGACGCGTGCGGCGCGATCGACTACCTCGTCAACGCCGCGGGCATCATCGCGGCGGGCCGGTGCAAGCCCGTCGGCGCGCTCACGCTGGACGAGTGGGACCGCGTGATGGCGGTGAACCTGACCGGGACGTTTTTGATGTGCCGCGGCGCGCTGCCGCACATGAGGCGCGGCGGGTGCATCGTCAACCTGAGCACCGAGCAGGTGCGCCGCCCGAACGTCAAGAGCGCGCCGTACGCCGTCAGCAAGGCGGGGATCGAGATGCTGACGAAGATCCTCGCGCTGGAGCACACGACGCGCGGCATCCGGGCCAACGCGGTGGCGCTGGGCTCTGTGCGGACAAATTTCATCCGGGAGATGGTCGGCTCCGACGAGGCGCTGGAGGAAAAGATGCGCACCGCCGACCGGAACATGCCGCTGGGGCTGATCGAGACGGACGACGTGTGGCGGCTCATCCGGTACGTCCTTCTGGAGGGGACGAAGATGACCGGGCAGACGCTGCTGATGGAGAGCGGCATGACGCAGAACTGACTGCGGAAAGGACGTGGCACATGGAACGGGAATATCTTCTGAAAAACGGGCGGAGGCTGTACTATTCCGCCGAGCGCTGCCGGTTCTGGCTGGACACGCGCCCGCAGTGGCCGGAGGCGGAGTACATGGCCACAGAGCTGTACAGCCTGCGGATCGAGATCTCGCACGCGTGCAACGGCTACTGCCGGTACTGCATCGTGTTCGGCAACCACGTGCAGGACCTCGGCCGCCTCGACATGCCCGCCGTGTGGGCGTGGCTGAACGAACAGGAGTGGTTTGCGAAGATCCGGGACATCTTCCTCATCGGCGGCGAGCCGATGCTGTTCTTCGACGACATCCTGTTCATCGCGGATCACTTTTCCGGGAAGATCAGCTTCTCGACGAACGGGACGCTCATCACTGCGGAAAACGCGCGGGCGCTGAAGGAGCGCGGCGTCTTTGTGTACCTCTCGCTGGACGGCCCGGACCGGGAGGACAATGTGAACCGGGTGTACCGGGACGGGCGGCCGATGTACGACGACATTCTGCGCGGGCTGGAGCATCTGGAAGCGGCGGGGACGGACAAGGGCATCTTCATGGTGTCCACGCCGCAGACGGCGGGGCGCATCGCGTCCGTCATGGAGGCGCTGTCGCACCGGTACCGCATCCTGAAATTCGGCTACAGCCTGCCGCACTGGACGGAGAACGAATCGGGCATCGTCACGCCCGAACAGTACCGCGACGCGCTGTGCGCGATCTACGAAAACAGGCGGCGCATCGACGCGACGGTGCTGCAGATCAAATGGCGCACCGGCTGTCTGAGCGCCGGCAGGGCCAAGCGCTTTTCGTGCGCGCTGCACACGGTGCAGACGACGCTGCTGCCGGACAGAAGCATCGTCCGGTGCGCGAAGATCGACCATGACCCTGTGCTGCGGGAGGTCGGCAACCGGGCGCTCGATGACGGGTGCCCGCTCGCACAGGCCCGCGACGCCGGCTCGCGCTGCGCCGGATGCGTCGCGCTGGGCAGCTGCGGCGGCGGGTGCCCCTACGACGGCCTGCGCCGCTTCGGCACGATCATCGACCGGCGCGAGTGCGTCATCACGCCGCCGGTCGTCGAGCTGGCGATCCGCGACGTGGTCCGTCACTTTGAAAACGACGCCGCTGCGCCCGCCGGGCTCGTCCCGGCCGAGACGGTCCGGCAGATCATCGGGTGAGAGGCATGGGAATGACGAGCCATCAGACAGAACAGGCGCTCCGCGTGCTGCTGGGGCACGATATGAGCGGCGTCGGGGACGTGCTGCTGATCCCGCTGCGCTCCGTGTACCGGCGCGCGGCCGCGCTGTGGGAGGACGCCGGGGAAATGTCCGGCGGATTCTACGCGAACACCGTCGTGCGGCGGCAGGACGGGCGGCGTCTCGCCGTCGTGAACGTGCCGCAGGGCGTCCAGGCGCAGGATCTGTGCGCCGTTCTGACCGGAAAACGGATCCACTTCTTCGGCTACGCGGGAAGCCTCGACCCGGCCTTTGAAGTCGGCGACGTGCTGGAGATCGCGCGCGCCGTGCTGCCGGACGGGACGGCGCGCGCGCTGCACCGGACGCGGCGCTTCCCGGCGGCGGCGGGCGGGTACTCCCCCTGCCTGCTGGGCGGCCCGGCGGACGCGGCCTGCGCGGCGGCGCGGCGGGCCGGGTGCGGCGTGGTGGATATGGAGATCGCCCACTGCGCGGACGCGGCTTTGCGCGGCGCAAACCGGTTTTCCGCGTGGGTTCTGGTGACAGACAGGCCGGGGGACGTCAATTTCTGGGACGTCACGCCGGCGATGCAGGCCCGCGTGCGCGACGGCTTGCAGACCGTGCTGGACGCCCTCCGGGAGGAACTGTGACCGAACGACAGCAGAAAACGCCCCGCCCGCCCGGAAGTTCCGGGCGGGCGGGGCGTTTGCGTTTCGGGAAATTACTTTTTGATGCGCACCTTGACTTCGCTGGAGTAGTCGTTCGCGACGTCCACCACGGCGTCCGGCTCCGCGACCTCACCGAGGTCGGCCAGCGTCTCCTTGCAGATCATGCCGCACCACAACGTGTCCTCCAGACCGACGATCTCGATCTGAATGCGGTCCATGATGTCGCAGCCGAGCTGCTTGCGGGCGTCCTGGATGTTGCGGACGATGTCGCGCGCGAGGCCCTCCTTCTTCAGCTCTTCCGTCAGCGTCAGGTCGAGCGAGACGACGACGCCGTTCTTGCTGGCGACGTGCTCGCCCTCCTTGGCGTTGTACGTGACGAGCAGCACCGCGGCGTCGTACGCGCGGCTCTCTCCGTTGATCTCGAGAAGGACGGTGTCTCCCTGGATCTGGTACTTGCGGCTCTTGACCGCCTTGATGATGAGGGGGATCTCGCCCGGGTACAGGCGCTTGATCTCGCTGAAGTTCGGGTCGATCTTCACGTCGGCGATCTTGCTGACGTCGTCAATCAGCTCGATGCTCTTGACGTTCAGCTCCTCGGCGATGACGCTCTCGAACGAGCGGATGACGTCGATCTGCTCGGGCTTCGACAGCGCGACGCGCAGCTTGCTCAGCGGCTGGCGGTTCTTCACGCGGTTCTTGTTGCGGATCGAGCGCGCCAGCGTGATGACCTCCTGGACCAGCTCCACCTCGTCCAGCAGCGTCTGGTTCTCAAACTCCGCCGGGATGACGGGCCACGAGGCGAGATGGACGGACGCGTCCGCGCGCAGCTCGCCGTCCGACGTCAGCGTCTGGTAAATCTTCTCGGAGATGATCGGCGCGACCGGCGCGAGCAGCTTCGTGATATTGACCAGCACATAGTACAGCGTCTCGTAGGCGCTGCGCTTGTCGTCGGACATGCCGCTCTCCCAGAAACGTCTTCTCGAGCGGCGGATATACCAGTTCGTCAGACCGTCCAGCAGCGAGACGAGCTCGCCGACGTACCGGTTGACCTGATAGTGGTCCATGTTCTCCGTGATCGCGGAGGCGGTGCTGTACAGCTTGGCCAGCACCCACTTGTCCAGCTGGTTGTCGGACGACGGCACCTTCAGCTCCTGGGCGTGGAAGCCGTCGATGTTGGCGTAGGAGATGAAGAAATTGCAGGCGTTCCAGTACGGCAGAATGAACTGCTGGTACGCCTCCTGGATGCCGCTCTCGTCGAACAGCAGGTCGCCGATCAGCATCGCGTTCGTCTGATACAGGTACAGGCGGAACGCGTCCGTGCCGTACTGGCGCATCAGCTGCATCGGGTCGGTGTAGTTCTTGGACGATTTCGACAGCTTCTTGCCGTCCTTGGCCAGAATGGTGCCGTGGACGATGCAGTTGGAGAACGCCGGACGGTCGAACAGCGCCACGGCCAACACGTGCAGATAGTAGAACCAGCAGCGGATCTGGCCGGTGTACTCGACGATGAAGTCGCTGGGGAAGTGCGACTCGAACCATTCCTTGTTCTCGAACGGATAGTGCTTCTGGGCGAACGGAACAGAGCCGCTCTCAAACCAGCAGTCCAGCACCTCGGGCACGCGCTCCATCGTGCCGCCGCAGCAGTCGCACTTGAACGTCACCTTGTCCATATACTGGCGGTGCAGGTTCGTCAGACGGATGCCGGACGCCTGATAGATCTCCTCGATGCTGCCGAGGACGACGCGCTTGCCGCAGTCCGGGCACTGCCAGATGGGGATCGGCGTGCTCCAGTAGCGGTTGCGGGAGATGTTCCAGTCGCGGGCGTTGGCCAGCCAGTTGCCGAACCGGCCGTGCTTCACCGTCTCCGGGATCCAGTTGATCTCCTCGTTGGCCTCGATGAGACGCTGCTTGACCTTGCCGATGTCAAAATACCACGCGTCCATGGCCTTGTAGATCAGCGGGCGCTTGCATCTCCAGCAGTGGGGATAGTTGTGCTCGATGGTCCCGTCCGCGACGGCCTTGCCGTGATCGTACAGGAAGCGGATCACGACGGGGTTCATCTCGATGACGTTTTTCTCGCTGTCCGGATCGTAGAAATCCGTCACGGCCTCCGTGAAGCGGCCCTTCGAATCGACCGGGTTCACGAGGGGGATGCCGTTGTTCTTGCACGTCCAGTAGTCGTCCTCGCCGAAGGCGGGGGCCGTGTGGACGATGCCGACGCCCTCGTCGGCGCCGACGTAATCCGCCAGCACGATACGGAACGCGCCCTTTTCCTTCAGGTCGGCGAAGTACGGCAGCAGCGGCTCGTACTCCTTGCCGACGAGGTCCGCGCCCTTGCAGCGCTTGAGGATGTTGGGCTTGTCGCCGAACACCTTCTTGTACGACGAGAGCGTCTGCTCGCACGCCACATACACGCCGTCGTCCACTTCGACGTAAGCGTAATCCAGCTTCTCGCCGACGGCGAGGCACAGGTTCGAGGGCAGCGTCCACGGCGTCGTCGTCCACGCCAGCAGATACACGGTCTTGCCGTTCATCTGCTCATCTGTCTTGAAGCGCGCGATGATCCATCTGTCCTGGCGCAGGCGCGTGGAGTCGGACTCACGCGTGTCGGAGATGGACAGCGACGTCTCACAGTGCGTGCAGTACGGCGTCACACGGTAGTCGCGGTAGATATAGCCCTTCTCATAGCACTGCTTGAACGCCCACATGACGCTCTCCATGAAATCCACGTTCATGGTCTTGTACGCGCCGTCGTAGTCGACCCAGCGGGCCATCTGCTCCACGTATTCCTTCCACGCGTCGTTGTTGTTCGACACGATCTCGAAGCACTTGTCGTTGAACTTGTCGATGCCGATGCTGCGCTCGATCTCGTTCTTGTCCTCGATGCCCATCTGCGCCTCCGCCTGGTTCTCGATGGGCAGGCCGTGGCAGTCCCAGCCCCACACGCGGGGCACCTTGTAGCCCTTCATCGTCCAGTAGCGGGCGATCATATCCTTGATGAAGGACACCAGCACGGTGCCGTGGTGCGGCTTTCCGGTCGGGAAGGGAGGGCCGTCGTAGAAGACGATCTCCTCGCCCTTTTTGTCCTCCACGGACTTCTCAAAGACCTTGGAATCCTTCCAGAACTGCAGCACTTCATCCTGGATCTTCACGCTGTCCAGTTTTCCGCTCAGTTCGGAGTATTTCGAATCATTCGTTGTCACAAACCCTTACCTCCATGAAAAATTCTGCGCCAAAAGACATCGGATGCAAATAAAAAAACTCCGTCCCCGCAAAAAGGACGAAGTCAGAATGCCTGCATTCGCTGTACCACCTTTCGCCATACCATCATATGCGTCCTCGGTAACGGGAGGAGACCGGCATCCCTTACTCGGCGCAGCGCCTTTCGGTTCGCGGCTCGGAAGTGATCTTCAAAACAGCGTGCGGATATCCGGCTCGCACCCTCCCGGATTCGCTGAGACCTCGGCTGTCCCTACTCTCTTCGTCATGGCCTGTCATATTTTTATTCATTTTATCTCACATGCCGCCGGTTGTCAAGACTTGCCGCCGCGCAAAAACGCGGCCGGTGTTGCCATGCATTTTCGCGCATGGTATCATGGTTTTACAGGCAACACGAAGGCCGGAGAGGAGCGACTGCATATGGAAGAGGAAAAACTGCTGATCCGATACATCGAGACGACGGGCCGGTGCAATCTCCGCTGCCCCGTCTGCGTCACGCGCTACCGCGATTTTGACATGCCGATGGACATGTTCCGCGCGATCGTGGACGTCAACGAGGAGATCCTGTCCGGCAACTGGGTGTGGCTGGATTTCAACGGCGAGCCGCTGATGGACCCGCTGTTCTTCGAGCGCGTGGCCTATCTCCGCGCGCGGAACATCCGGGTGCACATTTCCACGAACGGGCTGCTGCTCACGGAGGAAAACTGCCGCAGGCTCGTCGATGCAGACATCCGCTATCTGGTCGTCTCCGTCCCCTCGCTGGACCCGGAGGCGTACGCGCAGATGCGCGGCGTCGACGCGCTGGAACAGGTGCTGCGCAATGTGCGCCGCCTGAAGCGGCTCATGGACGACCGGCGCTCCCCGATGCAGCTGCAGGCCGTCGCCATTGACAACGGCCTGCTGGACGCGAACGCCTACGTCCGGTTTTTTCACGGGATGGGGCTCCACGCGGCGATCCACCAGTACACCACCCGCTCCGGCCACTCGCAAAAGCAGTTTGCCGTCGCGCACCGGCCGGTCGCGCGCGGCGAGTGCCTCGGCCGGAAGCAGAACCTCGTCATCCTGTGCGACGGCAGCGTCGTGACGTGCTGCTGCGATTTCAAGGGGGAGAACTCGCTCGGGAACGTCCGCGATTTCGGCTACTCCGTGCGCGAGCTCATCCGCGCGGGCCGTCTGGACGAGATGCTGCGCCTGCAGCGGCAGCACATCTTCACCGGCGCGTGCAAAACCTGCTCGGACTGGATCTATTTCCAGCGGGACGCGGCGGAGAAATACGTCACGGAGTTTCCTTACCGGCCCGGCGGGGACGAATGACCTCACCCGCCTCCAAGAGGCGCGCGCGGCCCGACTCGTCCACCTCGTAAATGCGGTCGAAACCCTCCGCGTACGCCGGCGGCTCCTGCAACTCGAACAGCTCCCGGATGACCGCCGGGTCGATGCGGCAGCACCTGTTTTCGTTGCGCGCCAGCGCGGTCTCGAGCGGCGTGTTGAGGTAGTACAGCTCGCGCAGCACGTGCGGAACGCACGCCTCGCGCAGCACGTCCCCGCGGAAGCGAGCCATCAGGTTCGTGGAGTCGTAGACCACCGACTCCCCTGCCGCGAGCGCGGCGCGGACCCTGCCGCGCGCCTGCTCGAAGACGTAGTCGAGACACAGCTTCTCCTTGAGCGCGCGCAGCTGCGCGGCGTCCAGACCGTCCGCCGGGATGCCGCGCTCTTGCAGCAGGCGCGCGGCGGTCTCCTCGCTGTAATAGCGCTCCTGGTCGCCGTACAGCTCGCGGCGCACTCCGTCCGAGCTGACGACGGCAAGCCCGAAGTCCTGTGCAAAGGTGGACTTTCCCGCGCCCGGGATCCCCGCGAGACAAATCAATCGTTTCATGTGCACTCTCCCCTCTCTCCCCGGTGTCAGGCGCCGGGTGCAAAAACGGAAAAACTCCGAAAAAACATAGCAAGGAAAGAAAACTGATTGCTGTGCCACTCCCTCCGAGGATCGTCACTCCGTCAGGGACTCATCTTCAAGGCGCGGAGAACCAATAGATTCCTTTCCACTTTTGCCATAGGCGCGCGGCGACATACCGAAATAGCACCGGAATGCCTTATAAAAGTTGCTGCTGTTGCCGTATCCAAGCATATCGGCTATTTTTTCTATGGGCAGATCTGTCTGATTCAGCAGCAGTTTTGCCCGCCGCATCCTGGATGCCAGCAGAATTTCAGAAAAAGTCCGTCCTGTCTTTTTCGGCAGAAGTTTGGAAAGATAGACCGGATGATAACCAAAGTGTGCGGCGGCGGATGCCAACGTCACGGTATCGGAGTTGGCCTCGATGTACTGCACGATCCGATCTTCCAAAACTTCCTGTACAGCCAGGCGCTGCTGCTTATATTCCGAGGAGATGTACATGGAGAGGGCCATGACCATGGGTTTGATAATCTTCTGGGTGTGTTCCGTCTTGTTGGCGTACTCCCAAACGATGAGGCCCAGCAGTTTCCAAACCGGTGAATCGCCGGGAATGGTAAAATAGAGGAACTCCTCCGAGTAACGGTTCTTTTGCGGCTCAAGGAAGAACCGGAGCATGGCGGTGTCCGCCGAAAGAGATTGCAGGTATTCCCGGATGAATGTATCCCTGCGGATCAGAATGCCGATGATGATGCATTCCATGTCTGACGCGCGGCGGGCCGCATAACCGCTGTAAGGCTGTCCGATATAGCAGCTGCCCTCCGGCACGCAAATCCGGCTGTGATGTTTGGCGCTCAGGGTCTCGTAGGATTCCTGATAGGCGAAATGGATAAAGAAGAAATCCTGGCGATGAAAAGGCTCCTGAATAAAATTTCCTTTGAATACGTTTACCATCACTTCTTCCGACGATTCCCCCAGCCAATAGGAGACCAGTTCTCCGCTGCCGGAGGCGGGGTCGGGGCGAAAATCCCAATTCAGGCGTGGAAACTCCTGCCCGAGCGTTTCCAGGGCCAGCAGAATTTCCTGATCCGTGTATTTGTACATCCTTGCGGTCTCCTTTTACGCCCTGCGGAAGATTAAATAAAGCCATACTTAATCTTAATATATAGCGCTGTTTTCCGTCAAGAGCTGCGGTATGATAGAGGCAATCAAAGAAGAAAGAAGCGTGTATGGAATGTTAAAGAATCTGGGCTCCCACACCTTCGGCTACGGCTATCCCGTGCCGGTTTTGATGGTGGCGACTTATAATGATGATGGCACGGTCAATGTGATGAACCTTCACGAAGCCATGCGGACCAACGCCGGAGATTTGGCCTTGTGTATCGGCCCTCGCAGCAAGACCCACGCCAATGTGGAGAAACGCCGTGCTTTCACGGTGGCGCTGGTCAACCAGGATCTGCTGGCGCAGGTGGACTATTGGGGCAGCGTATCCGGCCGGATGATCCCCGACAAATTTGAGCGAACCGGGGCGAAGGCCGTTAAGAGCCAATTTGTCAATGCGCCCATCATCGAGGGCAGCCCTTTGGTCATCGAATGTCAGCTCATCGAAATCGCCCGCGGCGCCAATTTTTCCACGGTCCTTGCCAGGATCGTCAATGTGGCCGCCGATGCCTCCGTTCTGGATCAAAATAGGCGGGTGGATTCCCTGAAAACGGGGATGATCCTGTACGATCCCTTTGGCACCGGCCATGTAAGCCTGGGGCAGCGGGTGGGGATCGCCTGGGGTGAAGAAAAGAAGTTCATGTAAATCACAGCGTGCGTTTATCGCTTACATCCAGGCGAATGGGCATCTGCCTTCACCGGGAATATATACAAGCCGTCACTTCAAAAATGGAAAGTGACGGCTTGTTCTTGTCCAGAAATGAAATTAAAAAAAAAAAAAAAAAGCGCCCGGTAAAAAATACTGAGCGCTTGGCGATTAGATTGATTCTCTTTTGTTCAAATCAGGTCAGATTCAGACAAAACCGTTTTCACGAAAAAGGAAAAACCCCGAAAAAACCGCAGTTTTTCGGGGTTTTTGAGCATTTTTGAACCAGTTTGAAACGCCAATCAGCGCTTGGAGAACTGGGGCGCGCGACGGGCAGCCTTGAGGCCGTATTTAACCGTTCTTTCGTCCGATTTTCCTTGATATTCCGGGCTTTTTGGCCCCTGCCCTCAGATGTTGCCCCACTATTTAATCATAAAATGGGGACACAGGATACTTTGATTCTATTGTCGAAAGGCGCCATTTACCACACCTACAAGTTCTTCAGGTTTATTATACTTTACCTGCGCGTAAATGTCCA
>CALXIU010000128.1 GCA_944388415.1 uncultured Ruthenibacterium sp.
CTTGCCGACGCCCGTCGGGCCGAGGAACAAAAAGCTGCCGATGGGGCGGTTTTCGTCCGCGATGCCCGCGCGCGAGCGCAGGATGGCCTCGCTGACTTTCTGCACGGCCTCATCCTGACCGATGACGCGCTTGTGCAGCACGTCGGGCAGGTGCAGGAGCTTCTCGCGCTCGCTCTCCATCAGCTTCGCCACGGGGATGCCCGTCCAGCGGCCGATGATCTTTGCAATCTCCTCCTCGGTCACGCGGTCGCGCACGAGGCCCGGCTCGGCGCCGGCTTTCTCGGCCTTGGCCTCCTCGGCCTCCAGCTCCTTCTGCAGAGCGGGCAGGCGGCCGTATTTCAGCTCGGCCGCGCGGTTCAGGTCGTACTCGCGCTCGGCGCGCGCGATGTCCGCGTTCACCTGCTCGATGTCCTCGCGCAGTTTCTGCACCTTGCCGATGTCGGCCTTTTCGTTCTCCCAGCGGGCGCTCATCTCGTTGAACTGCTCGCGTATCGCGGCCAGCTCTTTCTGCAGCGCGGCCAGGCGCTCTTTCGAGAGGTTGTCGGTCTCCTTTTTCAGGGCGGCTTCCTCGATCTCATGCTGCATGATCTTGCGGCGCAGGTCGTCCAGCTCCGCCGGGGCGGAGTCCATCTCGGTGCGGATCATGGCGCACGCCTCGTCCACGAGGTCGATGGCCTTGTCCGGCAGGAAACGGTCGGAGATGTAGCGGTTCGAGAGCACGGCCGCCGCGATGAGCGCGCCGTCGTGGATCTTCACGCCGTGGAACACCTCATACCGCTCTTTCAGGCCGCGCAGGATGGAGATGGTGTCCTCCACCGTCGGCTCATCCACCATCACGGGCTGGAAGCGGCGTTCGAGCGCGGGGTCCTTTTCGATGTACTGGCGGTACTCGTTCAGCGTTGTCGCGCCGATGCAGTGCAGCTCGCCGCGCGCGAGCAGAGGCTTCAGCAGGTTGCCCGCGTCCATCGCGCCGTCGGTCTTGCCCGCGCCCACGATCGTGTGCAGCTCGTCGATGAAGAGGATGATCTCGCCCTCGCTCTTCTTGACCTCCTGCAACACGCTCTTGAGGCGCTCCTCAAACTCGCCGCGGTACTTCGCGCCCGCCACCAGCGCGCCCATGTCGAGGCTGAACACCTTGCGGTTTTTCAGATTCTCCGGCACGTCGCCGCGCACGATGCGCTGCGCCAGCCCCTCGGCGATGGCCGTCTTGCCGACGCCCGGCTCGCCGATCAGCACCGGGTTGTTCTTTGTTTTGCGCGACAAAATGCGGATCACGTTGCGGATCTCCGCGTCGCGGCCGATCACCGGGTCCAGCTTGCCGGCGCGCGCCATCGCGACCAGCTCCTGGCCGTACTTGTTCAGCACGTCGTACGTGGACTCCGGGTTGTCGCTCGTCACGCGCTGGTTGCCGCGCACCTCGGCCAGCGCCTGCAAAAAGCGCTGCTTGTCAATCGAAAACGTGCGCAGCACCTCGCGCACCGCGTCGTCGGGCGCGTCCATCATGCCGAGCACCAGATGCTCCACCGAGACGTACTCGTCCTTCATGTTCGCGGCCTCTTTTTCAGCCGCCGTCAGCGCGCGGTCCAGCTCCTGTGTGATATACACCTTGTCCGCCTCGCGCCCCGTGCCGCTCACACGCGGCATCTCACCCAGCTTTTTCGCCAACGCCGCGGCCATGTTGCCCGGCTCCGAGCCCATCCTGCGGATGAGCTGGCCGATCAGGCCGTCCTCCTGCTGCAGCAGCGCGCACAGCAGGTGCGCGGGCGAGACCGCCTGATGCTGGTATTCCACCGCAAGCGACTGCGCCGCCTGCACGGCCTCCAGCGATTTTTGTGTCATTTTCTGTGCATTCATCATGGCAAAGTCACTCCTTTTGTCCGGATCACAGCTGCGCCGTCAGCGTGTCGAGATGTTGTGCGTAAAGGTTCTCCACCGCGCGCACGGCGGCGTCGGGGGAGGAAAGGCGCTCAAAGTACGTTTTGAGGCAGGCGTCGAACAGGCGCACGTAATTGGCAATGGCCTCGCCCGCCTGCTCTGCCGTCGCGTCCGCCGGCGTGCGCAGCCGCCTTGCAAAGCGGCCGTCCGCCGTGTCGTACGCCCTCGCGGGGCCGGGCAGGTACGCCGCCTCCAGCTTCGTCCACAGCCGGAAAAACTGCGCCAGATACAAGATCAACGCCGGGCTCTGCGTGCGCAGCTGCGCCCGCAGCTCGCCCATCTCCTCGCCCGGCGAGCGGTACAACTCCACAGAGTACCGCACGCTCGGGTTGTATTTGTACTGCAACGCGCTGCGCAGCGTCAGCATCGCGTCCGTCGACGCCGCCAGCATCGGCTGCAACACGCTCTGCGCGCCCAGCACCTCGTTCACCGTGTCGAAGATCGACCGGATGTACTGCTCGGGCGTCGTCATCTGCGTATATTCTGCCAGAATGCGGTTGACCATATTCGAACGGCTCGTGCCCTCGCGCGCCGCAAGGCGGTCGACTGCCGCCACTACGTCGTCCATCAGCACGAGGCTGTATACGCTTTTCTGCATGAGTCATCCATCCTTTCGAGCAAAATTGTATCACTGTAAAAATAATTTGTCAAGCAAGTTATATAATTTTGTTTGCAAAATTTTTGTGTCACAGGGGTTGGAACCGCCTCGCGCGTGGGGTATAATGGAATATGAAGAAAAGACGGGAGGGGGAGAAGGGATGGAACAGCAATCGATGTTTGCCCAGCCGCTTTTGTCGCAGCCGCTGGCCAGCCGGATGCGGCCGGAGACGCTGGACGAGTTCGCGGGGCAGCGCCATCTGCTCGCGCCGGGGTGCGTGCTGCACGCCATGATCGACGCGGACGCCGTGCCGTCGATGATCTTCTGGGGCCCGCCGGGCGTCGGCAAGACGACGCTCGCGCGTATCATCGCGCATAAGACGCGCGCGCAGTTCATCGACTTCTCGGCCGTGACGAGCGGCACGAAGGAGATCCGCGCCGTGATGAAGCGGGCCGAGGACGAGCGCGCGTTCGGCGGCAAGACGATTTTGTTTGTGGACGAGATCCACCGCTTCAACAAGGCGCAGCAGGACGCGTTTTTGCCGTACGTCGAGAAGGGCAGCATCACGCTGATCGGCGCGACGACGGAAAACCCGTCGTTCGAGATCAACGCCGCGCTGTTGTCGCGCTGCAAGGTGTTCGTGCTGAACGCGCTGACGGCCGAGGAGATCGAGGGCCTGTGCCGCCGCGCGCTGACGGATGAGCGCGGCTTCGGGATGCAGACGGTCGAGGTCGCGGACGAGGCGATCGCGATGATCGCGCGGTTCGCGAACGGCGATGCGCGCACGGCGCTCGGCACGCTGGAGATGGCGGTGCTGAACGGCCGGCGCGAGGGCGAGAAGACCGTCGTCGACACCCAGCTCGTCGAGCAGTGCACGCAGAAGAAATCGCTTCTCTACGACAAAAACGGCGAGGAGCACTACAACCTCATCTCGGCGCTGCACAAGTCAATGCGCAACAGCGACCCGGACGCCGCCGTCTACTGGCTCGCGCGCATGCTCGAGGCGGGCGAGGACCCGCTCTATGTGGCGCGCCGCCTCATCCGTTTCGCAAGCGAGGACATCGGCCTCGCGGACAGCCGCGCCCTCGAGATCGCCCTCGCGGCCTACCAGGCGAGCCATTTCCTCGGCATGCCGGAGTGCAGCGTCCACCTTGCGCACGCGGTGATCTACCTCTCGC
>CALXIU010000129.1 GCA_944388415.1 uncultured Ruthenibacterium sp.
AGCCCGCCGAACAGGAGGAGCCCGCCGAACAGGAGGAGCCCGCCGAGCCGGAGGCGCCCGCCGAGCCGGAGGCGCCCGACGAGCCGGAGGCGCCCGACGAACAGGAGGAGCCTGCCGAACAGGGGGAGCCCGGGCAGGCTGTGATCGAGGCTGCCCCGGCGGCGCTCTCCGCCGCCCCCGCCGCGCAGTCCGTCGCGGGCGCATACACGATTTACGCGGACGTCGGCTTCGACGATTCGGCAAATTGGGGTCTGAGCTACAACCGCCCCAACGACAACCACATCGTCTGGGAAGAGAGCGAGGGCGACGGATACCTGCGCCTTGACAAGTGCAGCGCCACGGATCTGTACATCGACGTCAATGAGCTGCAAACGCCGGCCTCGCGCGTCGTCTTTGAACAGGACATCTTCCTCGAGCCGGATCACCCCGATGCGGTTTTGTTTTATCTGCGCGACAGCGTGACTACGGGGACAAACGTCGTCGCCACGCTTCTCGAAGTGACGGGCGGCAAGCTCAAAATCGGCGAGCAGACGGCGGACATCTCCACCGGCGAGTGGCACCGCGTCAGCGCGGCGGTGGACTTCAGCGCGTCGTCCTATGACATCTATCTGGACGGGCGGCTGATATTCCCGGACATGGCGATGGACGGCAGAATGAAGGCGCCCTCGCTCTGGCGCACCTACATCGGCGCGGCGTCGCCCAACGGCGACCTGCTGACCGACAACCTCCGCGTCTACGACGGCTACCGGCCGCGTCTGCTGGACGGCCCCGATGCGGTTTATGCGGACCTGCGGTTTGAAAACACGCAGGAGTGGGGCCTCAACTACACCCGCACGAACGGCAACACGCTGGTGTGGGCGGAGGATGCGGCCACCGGAAGCGGCTATCTGCATCTGGAGAAGGTCAACGCAAGCGACGCGTATTTCGACGTGGACAATCTGGCGTTCGCGTGCGGCTTCGTCGTGTTCGAGATGGACGTCCTTCCCGGAGACGCAAACCCGTCCGGGCAGCTGTTTTACCTGCGCGACAAGGTGACGACGGGGTCCGACCTGAACGCCGGCCTTGTGGAAATCGTGCAGGGGGCGCTGAAGTACGGCGAACAGACGTTCCCGGTCGCGGCGGGACAGTGGCACACGGTCAGCGCCGCGGTGGACTTTCTCAACAGCCGCTACGATGTCTATCTGGACGGCGCGCTGATTCTGGAGAACATCGCCCTGGACACCAATTTGCAAAAACCGTCGCTCTGGCGCGTCTATCTGTACAGCGGCGACACGCCGGGAACACTCGGGTTTGACAATCTGCGCGTGTACGACGGAACGGAGCCGCGCTCGATCGGGCAGGAGGCCCCGCCGGAAAAGGATATTTTCACGGACGACGCCGCGCTTGCCGCGCTGAGCGGGCGGCGCGCGCTTCAGCCCTACGGCGAGACGCTGTTCGCGGACGGACAAAAGACGTCCGTGGCCGGGCGCGTCCGGATGGACGGCGACGAGGCGCTCGTCCCGGCGGACGTGTTTGAAAAGCTGTTTGCGGTGAGCGTGACGGTTTCGGGAGGCGAGGCGGAGCTCGCGGACGGGACGAAGTTTGCGGCGGGCGAGGACACCGCGGAGATCGCCGGGAAAACGGTCCGGCTCGAAGCCGCCCCGCGCCTTGAGGACGGGGTGTTGTACCTTCCCGTCTGCGCGTACGGTGAGAATGCGCTGGGCGACGGCTGTTTCTACGACGACGGCCACGGCATGTTCCTCGTGTCCGACACGCCCATCGACACGTCGGACGCGCGCCTGAAGGAGGCGAACCTGTACCTGTTCTTCGAGCGCGCGGATGCGGGCGAGCTCAAGGAGCTTCTGACCGCACGGCACGGGGACGATCTCGCGGCGGCGCACCCGAGGGTGCTCGCGGACGCGGATGACTTCGCGGCGCTGCGCGCCGAGGTCGAGTCGGATGCGGTCAAGGCCGCGTGGTTTGCGCAGCTCCGAACGCGGGCGGACAGCTATCTGGAGCAGCCGGTGCTGGAGTACACCATCACGAACGGCCGCTTGCTCGACGTTGCAAACTCCGCGCTGCAGCGCGTCAGCGACCTCGGCATGGCGTGGCAGATCACCGGAGAGTCCGCGTACGGCGAGCGCCTGGTCGCGGAGCTGGAGGCGATCAGCTCCTTCCGCGACTGGCATCCCGAACACACGCTGGACACCGGCACGATGGCGATGGCCGCGGCGCTCGCGTACGACTGGGGCTATTCCGCGATGTCGGAGGCACAGCGCACCGAAATCGCACAGCGCCTGTTCACGCTCGGGCTGGAGACGGCGCACGCGGCTTACTACGGCACAGCCTCCTATCCGTCGTGGTGGACGAACACCGAGACAAACTGGGGCGTCGTTGTCAACGGCGGGCTGTTCAACCTCGCCGTCGCCATTGCGGAGACGGACCCTGACTACGCGATGGACATCGCCGAGAAAGCGAAGCGGAGCATGGAGTACACCGTCTACCGGATTGCCCCGGACGGCGCGTGGTACGAGGGGCCGGGCTACTGGTCGTATCTGTTCCAGTTCCTGAGCTATACGATGGCGGGCAGCGAGAGCGCCTTCGGGCGCCCGGACGAGCTGCTGAAGTTCAAGGGCATGAGGGGATACGCGGAATATCAGGCGTACGTCAGCGACCCCGCCGGAGACGTCAACAACTTTCACGACAGCGACACGGGCCCCATCGGGAGCTACGGCACATTCTACGTCGCCCGCGCGCTGGGCCTGCCGCAGCTGATGGCGGACCGCGCCGCATTCATGCAGGAGCACAGCCAGATGGCCACGGCGTTCGACCTCCTGTGGTACGATCCGTCGGGCGCAGCGCCCTCGGGCGGCGAAATGGCGCTGGACGCGTACTACCGCGAGACGGAGTTCGTCTCCATGCGCCAGAACTGGGACGACGAAAACGCCCTGTGGGCGTCGTTCCACGGCGGTTCCCTGAACGCGGCGCACGACCACATCGACGCGGGCACATTTGTTTTCAATCTCGGCGGCGTGCGCTGGGCGGTGGATCTGCCCAAGGAGATGCTCAGCTACGTGTCCGATGCGGAAAATCCCTCCATTCAGGCGGGCTACAACAGCTACTATTTCTACCGGCGCAAGGCCGAGGGGCACAACGTCGTTGTCATCAACCCCGACGCGCAGCTGGAGATGGACCAGTCGCAGACGGCGAAGGTCGTGGCGATGGAGTCCGGCGCGGGCCGCAGCTACGCGGTGATCGACCTGTCGGACGTCTACCGGCAGGACGCCGACTCCTACCTGCGCGGCTACCTTGTGGCGGACGGCCGCCGGTCGTTTACCGTGCGGGACGAGATCAAACTCAAAGGCAGCTCCGAGCTCTACTGGTTCATGCACACCGAGGGCGACGTCGTCCTCGTCGACGGGAATACAGCTGTCATCCTGCAGGACGGCAGACAGCTGAAGGTGCAGTTTGCGACGGACGCGCCGGAGTATGAGCTCTCCGTGATGGAGGCGAAAAAACTCCCGTCCTCTCCGCAGTTCACGGAGACGGACAATCCCGACGTGACCAAGCTGGCGTTCCGGCTGAACGCGAGCGGCGAGGTGACGATTACGGTCAAAATGTCGCTGGTGGGGGAAGAGGCGAGCAAAACCGGCCCGGAGACGGCGCCGATCAGCGCCTGGAGCGTCTCGGGCGGCAGCGCGGTCTCCGCGGAGAGCGGGGGCAGCCTGGCGCGTCTGAGCGAGCTGACCGTCAACGGATATGCGCTGCTGGACTTTGACCCGGAGACCTTCCGCTACGTCTACGGCCTCGACGAGGACGAAACGTCCGTGGAGATCGCCGCAAAGGGCAGCGGCCGCGTCGAGGTGCTCGCCCACAACCTTGCGGTCGGCAACGAGATCCGGGAGGTCCGCGTCTATGACGATGCGGGAAAGTACACGTCCTACGTCGTGGAGATCGAGCCGTATTCGCCCCAATCGCTCACACGGTTCGTGCGGCACGAGGTCGTCGGAGCCGAGGCCAGCAGTGAGCAGATCGAGATCGGCGTCGCGGAGAACTACTGCGAGGGCAGCTTCGACGGCGACATGACCACGCGCTGGAGCGCCAACGGCATCGGTGAGTGGTGCGTGCACGATCTCGGCGAGACAAAGCGGATCGACGCGTTCGGTGTCGCGCTGTGGATGGGCGCGCAGCGGCAGTTTTATTTCGATCTGGAAATCTCAAACGACGGCGTGAATTTCACGCCGGTCGTCAAGGACTACGTCTCCTGCGGCACGACGGAGGACATCGAGGTGATCCTTCTCAGCGAGCCCGTGGAGGCGCGGTATGTCCGGTATGTGGGGTATGGCAACTCGGTCAACGAGTGGAACAATGTCATCGAGCTGGCGTCCTACATCGACAAAAAAGCGCTGAGCGCCGCCCCGGACGGCGAACCCGACACCCCGGGCGCCGCCCCGGACGCCGGGGACGGCGGCACGGGCGCGTCGGGCGGCGCAGGGACTGCCACGGGGGGTCAGGAGACCTCCCCGGGCAGCCCGGCGGGCACACCGGAGACGGGAGACGCATTTGCGCCGGTTTTGTGCGGGGGCGTCATGGCGCTGGCCGCTGCGGGAGTCTGCGTGATGCTGGCGGGCCGCGGCGGAAAGCGGAAAAACTGAGCCGAAACGGGGCGGGGGACGCCGCGCGGCGTCCCCCGCTGCGGGAAACGGAGTGTATCAATGGATGTTTTGAATCATACCTTCCGCACGCAGTGGAAGTACGGCAGGGAGGTGCTCGGGCCGTCGGGTGCGCCGGGCGCCTACGATGAAAAAGCGGTGGACAGCCCGTTTGTGTTCCGGCACGGAGGAAGATACCACATGATGCACGTCGGGTTCGACGGCATCGGGTATCAGACGTCGATCGCGCACAGCGACGATTTGCTGCACTGGGAGAAGGACGCGCCCCTGTTCCGGCGCGAGGAGCTGTCCGGCTGGGACGCGGGCGGAATCGCCGGCGTCTGGATCCTCCGGGAGAA
>CALXIU010000130.1 GCA_944388415.1 uncultured Ruthenibacterium sp.
ACCATCGCGGAGTACGGCCGCAACGGCGTTCTCGCGCTGTTGTCAGACTCCACGAACGCCGACCGTCCCGGTTTCACCGCCACGGAGCACAAGGTGGGCGAGGCGTTCGAGACGCTCTTCCGCCGTGCGGAGAAAAAGCGCATCATCATCGCGACGTTCGCCTCGAACGTCTACCGCATCCAGCAGATCATTGACCTCGCCGTCGCCTCGGGCCGCCGTGTTGCGGTGTCCGGACGCAGCATGGTCAACAACACGCAGATGGCGATGGAACTGGGTTATCTCCACGTGCCTGACGGCGTGATGATCGATCTCGACGAGATCGACCGCTTCCCGCCGGAGAAGATCGTGCTCATCACGACGGGCAGCCAGGGCGAGCCGCTGTCGGCGCTCACGCGCATGTCGTCGGGCAGCCACCGCAGCGTTCACGTCGGAGAAGGGGATTTTATCATCATCTCCGCCACGCCGATCCCCGGCAACGAAAAGATGGTCACGAAGGTCGTCAACGGCCTGCTGCTGTCCGGCGCCGAAGTCATCTATGAGCGCATGTACGATGTGCATGTCTCCGGCCACGCCTGTCAGGAAGAGCAGAAACTCATTCTCACGCTCGCAAAGCCGCGTTATTTCCTGCCGGTGCACGGCGAGTTCAAGCATCTCAAAAAGCACTCGCTGACAGCGGAGGCCGTCGGTATCCCGCCCGAAAACATCTACATCGGCGCGAACGGCGACCACATCATTCTGTCGAAGGACGCGATGCGCCTTGGCGAGAGCGTCACGGCCGGCGCGGTAATGGTCGACGGTCTCGGCGTCGGCGATGTCGGCAACGTCGTCATGCGCGACCGCCGTCACCTGTCCGAAGACGGCCTTGTCATTGTCGTCGCCGCCGTGCAGGCATCCACCGGCAAGCTCGTGTCCGGACCGGACATCGTCTCCCGCGGATTTGTCTACGTCCGCGAGAGCGAACCTCTCATCGACGGCGCGCGCGAGCAGGTGCGCGACCTGTTCACAAAGCTTGAGGCGGAGCACGTGCGCGACTGGAGCAGCGTCAAAACACGCATCCGCGAGACGGTGTCGTCGTATCTCTACCGGCGCACCAAGCGCAGTCCGATGATCCTGCCCATCCTGCTGGAAGTCTGACCGCGCGAGAAAGCGGGTTCGAAAGAAGGTATCGCATGAAGCGCAATTTCACCCGATTTGAAATTTTTGTGCCGTTGCTGTGCGCAGCCTGCCTTGCGCTCGGTGTGGCCCTGTGCATCGCTGAACCGCTGTATCTTGCCCCTGTGGCGGTCGTCCTCGCGGCGGCCGCCGCGGCGGCCGCCGTGTGCGCCTCCCGCACGCGGCGGCTGGTGCGCCACATCCTGCACGGCGAGAAAAGCGCCGAGGGCGGCAGTTTCGCCGAGCTCAGCCTGCCGGTGCTCATTTTGTCGGGCGACGTTATCATCTGGTACAACGACGCCTTCCGGCACGAACTCCTCGGAGGCGACGAGGCGTGTCTGGAGGCCGTGCGCCGCCGCGTGCCCGCGTTTGACCGCGCCCTCGCCTCGGAGGCCGGCGGCCAGAACATTGAAAACGCCGGCCGGCGATACACCGTCTACGGCAGCGTCGCCGACGAGAAGGGCGATCTGTATATCGCCTATTTCTTCGACAACACCACGCTCAAGCGGCAGGCGGGCGAGTATATCGCCACGCGCCCGAGCGTCATGCTCATCGCCGTCGACACGTATGATGAGATCCTCAAGGAACTCAAGGAGAGCGAGCGCGCGCGCATCGCGGGCGAGATCGACCTCGCGCTTGAAAAGTTTATCGGGTCGACCAGCGGCTTCCTGCGCCGCATGAGCACGTCGCGCTACATCGCTGTCGTCGAGGAGCGCCACATGCAGGAGATCGTCAAAAACCGCTTCTCCATCCTCGACACCGTCCGTGCGCTCGGCGAGGAGAACATCACCGTCACGCTGTCCATCGGCGTCGGCCGTCTGGGCGACACCTTCCGCGAATGTGAAGAGATGGCCGTGCAGGCGCTCGACATGGCGCTCGGCCGCGGCGGCGATCAGGCCGCCGTCAAGAGCAAGACGGGCTTCGAGTTTTACGGCGGCGTGTCGCGAAGCGTCGAGAAGCGCTCCAAGGTCAAGAGCCGCATCATTGCGACCGCCCTGCACGACCTGATCGTCCAGAGCGACGACGTCATCATCATGGGCCACAAAATGTCCGACCTCGACAGCGTCGGCAGCGCTGTCGGCGTATGGCGCATTTGTCAGATGTGCCGCAAACCTGCGTGCATCGTTGTGGACGAAAAGCGCACGCTGAGCGAGAAGCTGCTCGCGCAGTTCCACGACGCCGAGCACGAGGGTTGCCTGCGCACGCCGGATGAGATGGAGAATCAGGTCTCGCCGCGCACGCTGGTCATCATCGTCGACGCGCATATGGCTTACATGGTGGAGAGCGAGAACATTTACCGCCGCGCCAAGACGGTCGTCGTCATCGACCATCACCGCAAGTGCGTCGGCCATATCGACAACGCCGTTATCTTTTATCATGAGACAAGCGCCTCCAGCGCGTCTGAGCTTGTGACGGAACTTCTTCAGTATATGCCGTCTGACAAGGAGACGCGACTCACCGCCACGGAGGCGCAGGCGCTGCTGGCGGGCATCACGCTGGACACGCGCAACTTCGCGCTGCACACAGGCGTGCGGACGTTCGAGGCAGCGGCCTATCTGCGTCGCATGGGTGCGCAGACACAGGCTGTCAAAAAGCTGTTCAACTCGTCGTTTGAGGTCTACGCGCACCGCGCGCAGCTCGTCACGGACGCCGAACTGTACATGGGCTGCGCCGTCGTCGTTGCCGACGAACTGCCGGAGCACATGGACGTCGTCATTCCGCAGGCCGCGAACGACCTGCTGACGATCGACGGCGTTGATGCGAGCTTTGTCGCCGTCAACACCGGCAGCCAGATCAGTATCTCCGCCCGCAGCATGGGTGATATGAACGTTCAGGTCGTCATGGAGGAACTGGGCGGCGGCGGACATCTCACGATGGCGGGCGCACAGCTGCGCGGCGTCGGTGTCGACGAAGCGAAAAAGCGGCTGCTCGATGCCATCGCCAAATACAGAGAAACACAGCATTCCACGCGCGCCGCAAAGGACGCGAAGGAGAAATAAATCCGAAAAGGAGAGGATCCCGATGAAAGTCGTACTCAAGCAAGACGTCAAGGGCGTCGGAAAAAAAGATGAAATGCACGAGGTTTCGGACGGCTACGCCCGCAACTTCCTGTTCCCGCGCAAACTGGCCGTCGCGGCGGACGCCGCGGCCGTCAACGAGGTGAAGACAAAGGCCGCCGCCGTGGAGCATCACGCCGCGGAAGCGCTGGCAGCGGCGAAGGCGCTGGCCGCGAAGCTGAACGGTTCGACGGTCGACGTGTACGCCAAGGCCGGCTCGAACGACCGGCTGTTCGGCTCTGTCACCGCGAAAGACATCGCCGCCGCGCTGACAAAGGTCGCGGGCGAGACGATCGACAAGCGCAAGGTCGTGCTCGATGCCGACATCAAACAGTTCGGCATCTTTGACGTTGAGGTCAAAGTGTACCCGCAGGTCACGGCGAAGATCCACGTCGACGTGAAGCCGCAGTAAAATCCGGAGAATAACGGAAGGGAGGCGCCGGACATGGCGGCCAATGACGTCAAATTGTCGCTGGAATCTCTCGGCGTCAATCTGCCCTACAGCATGGAGGCTGAGCAGGCCGTGCTGGGCGCGGCGCTTCTCGACGCGGAGATTGTTCCTCGTCTTGTGGAGCAGCTGCGCCCCGAGATGTTCTACGCGCGCCAGAACGGCGATATCTTCACCGAACTTGTCCGTCTGTTTACGGCGGGCAAGCCGGTGGACTTTGTCACCGTGCTGCGCGGCGTGCAGGACGAAGGAGTCTTCGACACGGAGGACGAGGCGAAGGTCTACCTCACCACCATCTGCGAAACGGTGCCCGCGCTGTCGCATGTGGATTCCTACATGGAGATCATCCAGCAGAAATTCCGCATGCGCCAGCTGCTCAATACCGCGCGCAGCATTTTGGAGCGCGCGGGCGATGAGCCGGACACCGACCTTTTGCTCGAGAGCGCCGAACAGAAGATCTACGAGATCCGTTCCGGCCGCGACACCAGTGCGCTGACGCCCATCTCCAGCGTCATTCTGGACACGTACGCCCATTTGCAGGAGATCTCCGGCCCCAACCGCGCGAAGTACCTCGGCATCCCGACAGGTTTCCGCTATCTCGACAAGATGCTCACCGGCCTCGGCCGCTCGGACCTTATCATCCTTGCGGCGCGCCCCGGCATGGGCAAGACGTCGTTCGCGCTCAACATTGCAACAAACGTCGCCAAGCGCGGCGAGCTCGGCGTCGCCATTTTCAGCCTTGAGATGACGAAGGACCAGCTTGTCAACCGCATCCTGTCCAGCGAGGCCGCCATCGACAGCCAGTCCTTCCGCACCGGCGAGCTCAATGCCGGCGACTGGGAGGACCTCGCGCGCGCGTCCGAAGTTCTGGCGCGCACGCATATGTATCTTGACGACACCTCCAACATCACGATCCCGGAGATGAAAGCGAAGATCCGCCGCATCAACCAGAATCCGTCGCAGCGCGACATCGGCGTCGTCATCATCGACTATCTCCAGCTGATGAGCACCGGCAAGCGCACCGAGTCGCGCGTGCAGGAGATCAGTGAGATCACCCGAAACCTGAAGATCATGGCCAAGGAGCTGAATGTGCCCGTCATCGCGCTGTCACAGCTGTCGCGAAGCGCCGAGAAGAGCACCGGCCGCTCCGACCATCGCCCGGTGCTGAGCGATCTGCGCGACTCCGGTTCCATCGAGCAGGACGCGGACTCCGTGCTCTTTTTGTACCGCGACGCATACTATGACAAGAGCGAGGACGCGGACGCGACCATCGCCGAGTGTATCGTCGCAAAGAACCGTCACGGCGAGGTCGGTACCGTCCCCCTCGCGTGGGACGGCAATCACACGCGCTTTACGGACGTGGCCTATGAACGTGACTGAGCTTGAATCGCGCGCGCTGCGCACGATCTCGGAACATCAAATGCTGAAAAATGGGGATACTGTCATCGTGGCTCTCTCCGGCGGGGGAGACTCGATGGCATTATTCCATTTTTTGTTTCTGCACGCGGAACGCCTCGGCATCCGGCTGCGCGCGGCGCATGTGAACCACGGCATCCGCGGCGCGTCGGCGGACGCGGACGAGGCGTTTGTCCGCGCCGAGTGCGCGCGGCGCGGCGTTCCGCTCGACGTGCACACGCTCAAGCTCGGCCCGGCCGCATCCGAGGACGCGGCGCGCCGGGCGAGGTATGCGTTTTTCGACGGGCTCTGCCGCCGCCGCGGTGCGCTGCTCGCGACCGCGCACACGCGCTCCGACTGCGCCGAGACG
>CALXIU010000131.1 GCA_944388415.1 uncultured Ruthenibacterium sp.
CCCCCGGCCCCTCCGCCGCGCCCGGCCCGGCGGGCGCCGCCTGGGCGGCGGGCGCCTCCGGCTCGGCGGGCGCCTCCTGTTCGGCGGGCGCCTCCTGTTCGGCGGGCGCCTCCTGTTCGGCGGGCGCCTCCTGTTCGGCGGGCTCCTCCTGTTCGGCGGGCTCCTCCTGTTCGGCGGGCTCCCGGTCCGGTTCCGCATCGTCCACACCGCTCGCCGCGGCAAACGGCGCGGGATCGGGTTCTGTCTCCTGCGCCGCGAGCGCCGGCAGGCTCAGCGCGGACAGCGCCATCACGGCCGCCAGCGCCGCAGAGAGGATTTTTTTCTGGAACGTCATGAAACAACCTCCTTGTGACAGACAGAGGCCGCCTCATCCGAAGCGGATGGGGCGGCCTCGCTTCCAATGTGACTTCAGCGCTATCGTTATGCGTTGTTCCAGCGATCGTAGGCGCTCTGGTAGACCTCCAGCACTTCCTGAACGCCCATCTGCTCCAGCGTCTGACAATACTCATCCCAGCCGGTCTCGATGTCGACAACACCGGTGATGAACTTGCCCTCCATCTCCTTGTAGTACGTCTGGATGTCGGTGAGGCGACTGTCGAGCACGTACTGCTCGTCCTCCGTGAACTTCAGCATGGACGCCGGGAAGTAGATCTCGGACTGATAGGGGATGACGTTCTCGACAAATCCCTTCTGGCGCGCCTGCGAGTTGCCGGACGTCGAAGTGATGTAGCCCGCCAGCGCATCCGCAAGGCCCGCGTTGTTCCAGATGAGTTCCTCGTACTGATACGTGGTGAACGCGCCGTCGTAGCTCTCGGGGGCATTGAGCGTGTAGGTTTTCTCGTCGCCCTCGTCGTAATCCCAGTCAACGCCCTTGATGCCGTACGTGAACGACTCTCCCAGCAGGCCCGTGCCGGGCGCGACTTCCTCTGTGGCGTACATGATGTCAAACATGCGGCACAGCTCGGTGATGTACTCGCTGTCCTTGTTCAGGTAGAAGCCGCTGGCGAAATAGCCGCTCTTGCCGAGGATGGTCTGGTCGTCGTCGTATTCCGAGGTAAGCGGAGCCATGCAGTCGAGGTGGAACTGTCCGTCGGCGAAGTCGGAGGCCTCGATGTTGTTGCCCTCGCCGCTACCGATGAACGCCACCTTGCCGGATTTCGCGGCGTCGAAGCGGCTGGTGCCGTCCAGCGTCAGGTATTCCTGATGGATGAGGCCCTCGCTGTACAAACGGTTCATATAGGTGAGATACAGCTTCATCTGCTCGGAGGTGCGGTTGAACACAACGGTGCCGGTGCCGTCGTCGTCAAAGTTCAGGTTGGTGCCCTTTCCGAACGCAGCAAACAGCATCGGGCCCCAGTAGGATTCGTCGTTGCTGAACTCCGGGATAAAGCTGGCGACTCCGTTTTTCTCCTTGAGCGTGACGAGCGCGTCATAGAACTCCTCGGTGGTCGTGGGCATCGAGAGTCCCGCCTCCTCCAGGACGTCCGTGCGGACGTACGGACGGGCGGAGACCGTCGTCGCGGAGACCTCGTAGCCGGGCAGGCTGTACATCTCGCCGTTGGACTCGATGGAAGCCTTCTTCATCAGGGGATATTTGTCCATGGCCGCCTGCAGGTTGGGCATGTAGTCGAGGTAGTCCAGATAGTTCACGAACCGGCCGCCCGTGACGCCGTAATCGTTGACGAGCGAGCTGCTGAGGGGGTGATGGATGAAATCCGGCCACTCGCTGCCCGCGAGATAGGTGGGCAGGGCTTCCTCGTCGATGCACTCCCACTCGATGTTGATGCCGGTCAGCTCCGAGACTTTGTTCCACAGGATGCGGTCGTCGCGGGTGTTCGTGCTGCGGCCGACGACCAGGCCCTTCACAGTGATGGGTTCACTGACGATGGGGAACGTGCCGACCTCAGACACGGCGGCCGTGCTGCCCGAGGATGCCGGTTCCGACGCAGGGGCTCCCGTGCTCCCGGAAGACGCGCCGCAGCCCGCGACGGAGAGCGCCGTGACGGCGGAAAGCACGCCGGCGAAAATGCGTTTTTTCATACTCATGTGTTTTTCCTCCTTTGATTATGATACCATATTCTCATCCCTTTACGGAGCCGATCATCACGCCTTTGTCAAAATACTTCTGCACAAAGGGATACGCGACCATCAGCGGCAAAGAGGATACTACGATTACCGCATAGCGCATCAGCGCCTCGTAATTTGCCATTTGCTGGGCGTACTCGCCGGCCTCCTCGGCCGTGGCGAGCTGCTGTGCGAGCACGAGGATGCGCCTCAGGATGACCTGCAGCGTCTGGAGAGCGTCATCCTTGATGTAGATCATGGCGTCAAAATACGAGTTCCAGTGCTGCACGGCGAAGAACAGCACCATGACGCCGATCAGCGCCTTGGACAGCGGAAGAATGATGCGGACGAACGTGCCGATCACCGAACAGCCGTCGATTGCCGCGGACTCCTCCATCTCCTTCGGGATGGAATCGAAGAACGAGCGGCAGATGATGCAGTTGTACATGCTGAAGCCGCCGAGGATGATGAGCGTCAGGCGGCTGTTGTACAGGCCGATGTTGTTCACGAGCAGGAAGCTCGGGATGATGCCGCCGGAAAAGTACATCGTGAACATGAAGAAGAACGTGAAGAACTTGTGGCCGGGCAGTTGCCGCTTTGTCAGCACATAGCCCGCCGGGACCGTGACGAACAGGTCGAACATCGTCCCGAGCACCATATAGAACACCGAGTTGACAAACCCGATCAGGATGTCCTTGTTCTTCAGGATCTCGCGGTAGCCGTCGAACGTGATCTCCCTGGGCAGCAGCGTGATTTTTCCCGTGGCGACGAGTTCCGGGCTGCTGATCGAGCAGGAGATGACGAGAATCAGCGGATACGCGACAATCACCAGAAGCACCACGGCGATCGCGTACACAAAAACGTCGAACGGCTGGATTCGTTTTTTTCTCTTTTGATACATGACGAATTCCTCCCCCTGGCCCGGTCAGAACAGACTCGTCTCGCTGAATTTTTTCGAGACCTTGTTGGCAATCACCAGCATCGTGACGTTTACGATATTGTTGAACAGCCCGACCGCCGTTGCGAAGCTGTAGTTGTTGTTGACGAGGCCGCGCTTGTAAACATACGTCGAGATGACCTCCGAGACGCCGAGGTTCAGGTCGTTCTGCATCAGGAACACCTTTTCGTAGCTGATGGTGGCGATGCTGCCAAGCTGCATGATGAGCATGATGATGATCGTCGGCAGGATGCAGGGCAGGTTGATGTGGATGATGCGCTGCAGGCGCGACGCGCCGTCCAGCTCCGCCGCCTCATGCAGGCCGGGGTCCACCCCGGACAGCGCCGCGATGTAGATGATGGCGTTCCACCCCATGTGCTGCCAGATGTCGGAACCGATGTACAGCGGGCGGAAAAAGTTCGGATCGCCCATAAAGTAGATGCTGTCAACGCCAAGGCGGTTCAGGAACGTATTCACGATCCCCATCGACGGCGAGAAGAGGATGGTGATCATGCCGACCAGCACGACAGTCGAAATGAAGTGCGGCGCGTAGAGGATCGTTTGCAACGTCCGCTTGAAGCGCCCGCCCAGCTCATTGACGAGAAGCGCGATCA
>CALXIU010000132.1 GCA_944388415.1 uncultured Ruthenibacterium sp.
CGCCTGCGCGGACTTTAGAGCGCCATTGACTTTGCGTCCGTGCGCTTGTTTGGACACGTAGAGATATGGCATTTTGAAATCTGAAAAGTGTGTGCCGAGCGCCTCCGCGGTGCGCAGGCCGCAGAGCTTTTTGCCGCAAGATTTCAAGGAAAAAACGGCAACATGCACAAAGATGGGCCGAAAAGATGTACTTGACGGGCTATGAAGGTTTATATATACTAAAAACGACAATTGGAGCCTGGTATGGATAGAGCGTTCAAAAGCGGTTCTACGCCTTTGTTACAACGATTTAGTTGCCTCTATTCGTGCTGCTCCTTTTTTGTTTGCAAAAATTAAAATAACGATGCAGCATTTGTTTTTGCGTGGCAGTTTGCTGACATGGGCGTCAGAAATCCGGAAGAGAGGAGAAGTTCACTGAAAAACGGCGGCGGACGCAAAAGCGGATGACATTGTATGTCGCTTTGTGGTAACTTTCTTTGCAACACAATCAGGAGCATCTTGATATTGGCGGCCTTGTTTCACTGTGCCTTGGCCTCGGTCGGTCCAGCGTCCGGGACGGATGCGCAGGGGAACACGCCTCCTGAAATTTTTTGCAAAGGGAGTATCAATGATGAAACGTACAAATGAAGACAACAAACGTCCGACGGCGGACGAACAGCGCCGCGAGATGTCGGTGCTGGCTGCTGCAATCCATGAACTGAACCCTTGGGATCATGCAAACTGCTCGGGCCCGTTTGTCTGCGTCCGCGAGGATTATTTACAGATGTTTATCTGCAACCTTGTGATCGATGCCGATGGCGACCGCGGATTCCTGATTTTTACGGCGCCCCGCGACTACAAGCGTTGCTGTGTCAAGCACGATAGCGCGAGGGAGCATATGAGGAATTACATCGATATGAGTTACTACGGTGTATTCTTCTCGGACTGGGAGAAGCTTCCGGAAGTGGAACGGAAAGCCTATGAACGCCTTTCGATCCGTTTTGATGACGGATGCTGGCCCCGTTTCGTCCGCAAGCGCCGCGGCTATACGGTTGCTCCGCTGACGTCGAACGGGTTTGAAACCATGGAAGAATGTCTGTGGCACTTCCAGGAACAACTGGATGACATGTGTGAAAACGGGGATCTGCTCGAGTTTGAACCGGACGACATCGCTTTGCGTTCTTATGACGCCGGGACGCAGGAATGGAAGAATGTGATCACTTCGGTCGAGATGATGGAAGATCCGGGCCATCCGCTGGTGGTATACGCGGACGCGCCGATTCTGCAGAGCCTGAAACAGCTTCATGTTTCCAAAAATGTCCCGGAACTGGAAGTCGATTACGGCTGGATCTTGCCCTTCTTCAAAGAGCCGCCCAGCGGTTATGAGTATGAGATGCAGGTTGTAGTGGTCAATCGGAAGACGAAGGAAGTGCTTACCGAGTATCGATGTGCGCAGACGGACTTTGAGCAGTGTATGCTCACGGCTGTATCAGATACAATGTTCAAATACGGAAAGCCGAGGAAGATTTACATCTCCCGCGACGAGTGCGCAGACGTCCTCGGGGATCTTGCCGGCAAGCTGGGGATTCAGCTCAAACAGGTCGACTTCCTGCCGGGAGCCACGAATTACTTGTTCTGCTGCAAGGCAGTGTAATACCCAAGGATTCTCTTTGGCGGCACGCAGAACGCTTGAGCCGACCCTTATTTCGCAAACGCGCAGAAATAACTCATACAAGCGGGCCTTCCTCGTCAGAGGAGGGCCTGTTTTGCACACAAACCTGCTCCAAAATCATCTGCATTATAAATCGTAAAAAACAGGCAATGAGGCCGATTGGAGAAAACACCAGTCGGCTATTTTCATTTCAGTTGCCTTTCCATAGTCAGACATCTGGGAGAGCCCAACGAAACCACGTGTTCGCGAGACGAAGTTCCATGAAGTCTGAACAATAATTTTATAAGTCGCAGTATGGCGCGGACGAAACTGTGATCATGCAGCTGTGAAAAAAGCAATTAAAGCGGCGGGGAAATCTCCGGCCGAAACGAGTGCTTTTCGATTAAGCCGACCCGCGATGGAAAAATCTTTACTCGGCGCAAACGAGTAAAAATCTGAAGAAAGAAAACGATTTATCGGCAGATTAACTGGAGAGACGATCGACAAGCTGTCTTTTTTGCGGCCAAGAGAGGGGATGCTGTCAGACCGTTTTGAACGTGCGCCACTTGCCGAGCTTCCAGCGGAACAGGAAGATCGTGCCGCGCACATTCTCATCGAGAGCGAAGGCGATCCACAGACCGGCGAGGCCAAGGCCGAAGCGAACGCCCAGCAGATAGCCAAGGCCGACAGCCACGGCCCATTCGCTGACGATGCCGACGAGCGTCGGGAAGCGAACGTCGCCCGCCGCCTGCAAACTGCGCACGAGAACGATGTTGAACGAGCGGCCGATCTCAAGAAAGATCTCGATGAACAAAATCGTGCAGCCGAGCGAGATGATGCGCTCATCGTTCGACAGCAAACTGAAGATGGTGCGGCCGAGCAGGCAGACAATGACGCTGAGCCCGACGGTGAGCGGCGTGAAGATGCGCACGATGCGCCAGTTGCACTCGTTCGCGCCGTCGAGGTCGCGCGCTCCGACAAGGTAGCCGATCGTCACCTGCCCCGCCTGGCTGACGGCGGAGATGAGCAGGTAGATGCAGTTCGTGATCATGACGGCGTACACGCGCGTCGTGACGACGTAGGTGCCCATCATGTTGACGAACACAAGGCAGCTCATCTGCGTGAACTGGTACGAGAGGCTCTCGCCGCCGGACGGCAGGCCGATGGCAATGAGTCGGCGGAACAGCGCCGACGGCCACGGGCGCAGGAGCGACGGCGAAATGCGCGCCTCCGGGAAGCTGCGGAAGAACGTCCAGACCATCAGCGCGAAGCCCACGATGCGGAAGATGCTGGACGACAGAGCCGCGCCCGCTGCGCCGAGGCGCGGCAGCGGCCCGACGCCGTTGATGAGCACGGCGTTTCCAATGATGTTGCACACGTTGACGATGCCCGTGATGACCATGATGGATTTCATCCGCGCACCCGCGCGCAAAAACGCCGAGAACGTGAGCATCAGCGCCTGAAACGGAAGCGTGGCCGCTGTGATGACGAGGTACAGCCGCGCCTCGGGCAAGATCTCCGACGGGACGTGCATCACCGCGAACAGTGGCCCGCGCAGCGTGATGATAAGCGCCGCCATGGCCGCGGACAAAACGAGGTTGCACAGCGCCGACAGCGTATAGATGCGGTTGACGTTCGCCATGTCGTTCGCGCCCCGGTACTGGCTGACAAGGATCATCGCCGCAAGGCTGACGACGCTGAACGTCAGGATGACCACCGTGATGATCTGGTTCGCGTTGCCGACGGCGGCCACCGCCGTGTCGTTGAAATGGCTGAGCTGCACCTGGTCCATGTTGCCGACCAGAAGCTGCAAGATCAGCTCCACAAAAATGGGCCAGCTGAGCTTTGCCAGCGCTTTGGCCGATGTGTCGATCTTTCCCGAAGCAGTCGTCTGCATCTATTCCACCTCAAATCCCCGCGCCGCGCGCGGAAAAGCATCAGTACATATTATATCTGGGACAGCTGTTTGCGCAAGATGTCAAATTGACGATTTTCACAAATACATCAAACTTGTTTTGTGCACTCGTTACGGAATTGTTAGCAACTTTACACAATCGTCACACGGTTTATTCATAAATTATTAACAACGTAAGGGTATGATGTCATCATGGACGCGAGAGAGCGTCCAAAGCGGATACGAGCGCTGAGAACGGCGGGTATTCGCTGATACATGAAAACGATCTGCGTAATGGAAACAAAGGAGAGTATCACTTATGAAAAAGATTCTTGCTCTGAGCATTGCCGCCTGCGTCCTGGCCATGGGCCTCGTCGCCTGCACCAACAGCGGTTCTTCCTCCTCCGTCGCCGAGGATTCGTCCGTCGCGAGCGTTTCGAGCGTCGTGACCGAGGATTCGTCCGTCGCCGAGGACAGCTCCGTTGCCGAGGACAGCTCTGTCGCCGAGGATTCGTCCGTCGCTGAGGATGAGTCTGTCGCCGAGGACGCTTCCACGAGCGCTTCTCTGACCGAGGACGCCGACGCTTCGACCAGCGAGTCTGTCGCTGAGTAATTTCTCAAAACGCGCCGGGCGGGCCTGCAATGGCCCGTCCGGTTTCTTTTGCGCACCCTGTTGACAACCGCCGCAGGGGAGCGTATACTGAAGATACAACGTGAGGGAGTAAACGCCGCGTACTGTGCGCGGGTTCAGTCAACACGCATGGCCGAATGGTCTGGCTGGAATGAAATGTCGAGACTCACGCACAGCTCATGGCAGTTGTGCGTGAGTCTTTTTCTTTGCCCCGCACGGACAGAAAGGACTGAATGAAATGGAATGGTATCGTCGAGCGGCAGAGGACGTTCTGCGCGAGCTGAACGCCACCGGCGCGGGCCTCTCCGAGGAGGAGGCCGCGCGCCGTCTCACACAGCACGGACCCAACGAGCTGGCGCAGGGCAAGCGCATCACGCTGGCTGAGCGCTTTTTCTCGCAGCTCAAGGACCCAATGATCATCATCCTCCTGATCGCGGCCGCGGTGTCGGCTGTGACGAAGGCGTACGAGGGTGAAAGCTTCACCGAGGTGTTCATCATTCTTGCCGTTGTGCTCATCAACGCCGTGTTGGGCGTGTATCAGGAGAGCAAGGCGGAAAAGGCCATCGAGGCGCTGCGCGAGATGACGGCCGCGACGTGCAAGGTCCTGCGCGGCGGAAAGCAGATCACGATCCCGAGCGCGCAGGTCGTGCCGGGCGACGTCGTCGTGCTGGAGGCGGGCGACGCAGTTCCCGCCGACGGGCGTATCCTCGAGAGCGCGAGCATGAAGATCGAGGAGGCCGCTCTGACTGGCGAGAGCGTCCCGGTGACGAAGCGTCCGGACGCGCTGGGCGCGGACGGCGCGGACGTGGCGCTGGGCGACCGCAAGAACATGGCGTATATGGGCAGTTCCGTCGTGTACGGGCGCGGCAGATTCGTCGTGACGGACACCGGCATGAAGACGGAGATGGGCAAGATCGCCGGCGCGCTGGCGCAGGTGGAGGACGAGCAGACGCCGCTGCAAAAGTAGCTGGCGCAGCTGGGCCGCGTGCTGAGCTTCGTCGTGCTGGGCATCTGCGTGTTCATCTTCGCGTTCAGCGTGCTGCGCGCGGGCAGCTTCTCGGGCGAGACGCTGCTGTCGACGTTTATGGTCGCGGTGTCGCTGGCCGTCGCGGCCATCCCGGAGGGCCTTGCGGCCGTCGTGACGGTGGTGCTTTCCATCGGCGTGACGAACATGGCGAAGCGCCGCGCCGTCATCCGGCGGCTGACGGCCGTCGAGACGCTGGGCTGCGCGCAGGTGATCTGCTCGGACAAGACGGGCACGCTGACGCAGAACAAGATGACCGTCGTGGACCACTGCGGCGGCGAGAAGGACGCCGCGGCCGCGATGGCGCTGTGCTGCGACGCGTTTCTGAACGACAAGGGCGAGGCCGAGGGCGAGCCGACCGAGGCGGCGCTCGTGAACTGGGCGGCGTCGCTGGGGCTGCCGAAGACGGAGCTGGAGCGCGAGTCCCCGCGCGTCGCGGAGGCCCCGTTTGACTCGGGCCGCAAGATGATGTCCACGGTGCACAAAGCCGCAGACGGCACGTTCCTCCAGTGCACGAAGGGCGCGCCGGACGAGATCCTCAAGCGCTGCACACACATCGAGGAAAACGGCGAAGTGCGTCCTCTCACGGAGGAAAAGCGCGCGGAGATCCTGGCGGCGAACAAGGCGATGGCCGACCGCGCGCTGCGCGTGATGGCGGGAGCGAAGCGCGTCTGGCGCGAGCTGCCCGCGTCGAGTGAGCCGGAGTATCTCGAGCGGGATTTGACCTTCCTCGGCCTCGCGGGCATGATCGACCCGGTGCGGCCGGAGGTCAAGGACGCCGTGGCCGAGTGCCGCGCGGCGGGCATCCGCCCGGTGATGATCACCG
>CALXIU010000133.1 GCA_944388415.1 uncultured Ruthenibacterium sp.
GACAAGGCGTGCGAGTACACGATCCCGCTCGCGGGCGGCGTGGACGAGGAGTATACGGTGCGTGCGTCGGCGTGCGTCAGAAGCGTCAGCGCGCGCCGCGCGGGCGACGAGGCTGCGGCCGCCGTGCTGGTGGAGGTCAGCGCCCGCGCCGCGCGCCGCCGCCGCGTCAGTGTTGTGACACAGGCCGTGTGCGGCGCGCCGCGCGAGACAGAGGCGGACGCCGCCGTCGTCGTCTGTTATGCCGCGAAGGGCGAGGATGTGTTCGACATCGCCAAGCACTACGCCGCGTCGCCGGGCGCGATCGCGCAGACGAACGACGTGGGCGAGGGCGTGCTCGACGCGCCGGCGCGGCTTCTGATCCCGCCGCGCGCATAATGGAAAGGGGAGTGCTGTCATGGAAGCAATGAGCATCTATCGCGACATCGCCTCACGCACGGGCGGCGACATCTACATCGGAGTCGTTGGCCCCGTGCGCACCGGCAAGAGCACGTTCATCAAGCAGTTTATGGAAAAACTGGTGCTGCCGGAGATCGACAACCCGGCCTTTTCCGAGCGGGCGCGCGACGAGCTGCCGCAGTCCGCCGCGGGCCGTACGATCATGACGACGGAACCGAAATTCGTCCCGGAGAAGGCGGTGCCGATCGAACTCGACGAGGGTGTCACGCTGCGCGCGCGGCTGATCGACTGCGTCGGCTACATGGTGCGCGGCGCGATGGGGCACGCCGAGGGCGACAAGCCCCGCATGGTCAAGAGCCCGTGGTTCGACGAGGCCGTTCCCTTCGACGTCGCCGCCGAGACGGGCACGCGCAAGGTCATCTGCGAGCACTCGACGATCGGCCTTGTCGTCACGACGGACGGTTCCGTCAGCGACATCCCGCGCGCGGAATACGAGCAGGCTGAGCGCCGCGTCATCGCCGAGCTCGAGCAGCTCGGCAAGCCGTTTGTCATCCTGCTCAACTGCGTTATGCCCGAGTCCGCCGAGAGCGTCGCGCTGGCGCGCCGTCTCACTGAGGCGTATGGCCGGGCGGTGCTGCCCGTATCGTGCGTCGATATGACGCGCGAAACGATCACGGCCATCCTGCGCACCGTGCTGTATGAGTTCCCGATCCGAGAGCTGCGCGTCGGCGTGCCGTCATGGATGACGGCGCTCGGCGAGGAGCACTGGCTCAAGCAGTCCCTCTATGCCGCCGTGCGCGAGTTTGCCGAGAGCGTGTCCCGCATGAAAGACATCCGGCGCGACGCGTCCATCGGGTGGGAGTACGCCGAGTCGGGCGCTGTCGAACGCCTGGACCTCGGCACCGGCTCCGTGGTCCTGCGCGCACAGCCCGGCAGGGATCTGTTCTACCGCGTGCTGGGCGAGGCCGCCGGTCTCGACATCGCCGATGAGGCCGACCTGATGCCATGCGTCGTTGAGCTCGCCGCCGTGCGCGCAAAGTACGAAAAGCTGCGCAGCGCGCTCGAGCAGGTGGAGGCCACCGGCTACGGCGTCGTGATGCCGTCGATTGACGAACTGCATCTCGAAGAACCGGAACTCGTGCAGCACAGCGGACGCTACGGTGTGCGCCTGCGCGCCAGCGCCCCGGCGCTGAACATCATCCGCACAGAGATCCGCACCGAGGTCAGTCCGATCGTCGGCACGGAGCGGCAGTCCGAGGACCTCGTCAAAAGCCTCCTTGAGGGCTTTGAGGAAGACCCCGGCGAGATCTGGCAGTCGAACATCTTCGGGAAGTCGCTGCACGAGCTCGTCAACGAGGGCCTTCAGACGAAGCTGCTCAATATTCCGCCCGCCGCGCGAACGCGCCTCGGCGAGACGCTCGAGCGCGTCATCAACGAAGGCTGTTCGGGCCTCGTGTGCATCATTCTGTGAAATTTTGCGGACGTCCCCGCACGATCGCGTGGACGTCCGCATTTTTATTTGCCAAAGCGCGCAATCTGTAGTAAAATGACAAAAGGAATAACAAATTACATATGCGCCGGGTCCCGTGCGCATACTTTGAAATATGGTGATGAATTTGCACAGTTTTCTCTCAGATTTTGCGCAGCGGTTCCGCAAGCAGATTCTGATCGTGTTCGACGTGGTCGCGATCACGTTTTCCTATATTCTGCCGTGGATCCTGATCGTCAGCCGCACGTCGTTCACGGAACACAACAGTCTGCTCATTGCAAGCTGTTTTTATTTTGTCTGCTGCTATGAGATCGTCTATGGCCTGATGGGCATGTACGACAGCCTGTGGCGCTACGCGGAGATCGTCGAGTTCTTCCGGTTGTGCCTCGCATCCGTCGTCTCCGTGTCCGTGTTTACGGTCACGACGCTTCTGATGTTCACCGAACGGCGCGTGCCGATCTCCGTCTACGGCCTCAGCGCGATGTTTGCCGCGACATTCACGCTCTACTCCCGCCTGACCTACCGCATGTACCGCAACACCAAGCTCGCCAAGCGCCAGACAAAACGGCGCCGCGTGCTGCTGATCGGCGCGGGCGACGCCGCGTCCACGCTGCTGCACGAAGTGTTCAAGAGCCGCTCGCAGGAGATGAACATCGTCTGCTGCGTCGACGACGCGCCCGAAAAGGTCGGGCGCTCCATCATGGGCGTCGAGATCATGGGCACGACGAACGACATCCCCGAGCTTGTCGAGCGCTGCGAGATCGAGACCATCCTGCTCGCCATCCCGACGCTGGACGACGAGAACAAAAAGCGCATCCTCAGCATCTGCAACAAGACAAAATGCAACCTGCGCATCCTGCCCGATATCGTCAAGCTCATCGCCGACGGCAAGGACCTGCTCTCCCGCGTGCGCGACGTGCGCGTCGAAGACGTGCTGGGCCGCGACGAGATCGAACTGACGAATTTCTCGTCGACGCTCGTCAACGGCAAGGTCGTCATGGTCACGGGCGGCGGCGGGTCCATCGGCTCTGAGCTGTGCCGCCAGATCATCGCGTGCAACCCGAAGCTGCTCGTCATCGTCGACATCTACGAGAACAACGCCTACTCCATCCAGCAGGAGCTGATCCGCAAATACGGGCGCGACGTCCCGCTCGACGTGCGCATAGCGTCCGTGCGCGATTCGAAAAAGGTGGACGCGCTGTTCGCGCACTTCCGCCCGCAGGTGGTGTTCCACGCCGCCGCGCACAAGCATGTGCCGCTGATGGAGGACGCGCCTGAGGAGGCCGTCAAAAACAACGTTTTCGGCACGTACAACGTCGCGCTCTCGGCCGACAAGTACGGCACCGAGCGCTTTGTGCTCATCTCCACCGACAAGGCCGTCAACCCCACAAACGTCATGGGCGCGACAAAGCGCCTGTGCGAGATGATCGTCCAGGCGTTCGGCCAGAAGTCACACACGAAATTTGTCGCGGTGCGCTTCGGCAACGTGCTCGGCTCGAACGGCTCGGTGCTGCCGCTGTTCAAGGAGCAGATCCTCTCCGGCGGCCCCGTCACTGTCACACACCCGGACATCGTCCGCTATTTCATGACCATCCCCGAGGCTGTGCGCCTCGTCATCGAGGCCGCCGCGATGGGCGATGGCGGCGACATCTTCGTGCTCGACATGGGCAATCCCGTCAAGATCCTTGACCTCGCCGAGAACCTTATCAAGTTGTCCGGCTTCATCCCGTACCGCGACATCGAGATCAAGTTCACCGGCCTCCGCCCCGGCGAGAAGCTGTATGAGGAGATCCTGATGGACGAGGAGGGCCTGCGCCAGACCGACAACCGCAAGATCTTCATCGGCTCGCCGCTGCAGCTCAACAAGGACACATTTTTCGATCATCTCGCGTCGCTCAAGCAGATCGCCTACTCGAACAACAGCGACAACCTCGTGCAGGCGCTCATCGACATGGTGCCGACATTCCACCATCAGGTCAACCGCGAACACACCGAATGAAAGGGGACAGCGCCGTGTACCGTACCGTCGTCAAGCGTGCTCTCGACATTGTGGTCTCGCTGGGCAGCAGCAGCGTGTTCTCGCCGCTGCTGCTCGCGCTGGCCATCTGGGTCAAATGTGATTCCAAGGGACCCATCCTCTTCCGCCAGAAGCGCGTCGGAAAGGACAAGACGCACTTCAACATCCTGAAATTCCGCACGATGTACGCCGACACGCCGAAGGACGTGCCGACGCACCTGTTGAAAAACCCCGAGGCGATGATCACGCGCAGCGGGAAATTTCTGCGCAAGACGAGCCTCGACGAGCTGCCGCAGCTGTTCAACATCCTCGCGGGCCAGATGAGCGTCGTCGGCCCGCGCCCGGCGCTGTGGAATCAGTTCGACCTGATCGCCGAGCGCGACAAGTACGGCGCGAACGCGCTCGTCCCCGGCCTGACCGGCTACGCGCAGGCGCACGGGCGTGACGAGCTGCCCATCCCTGTCAAAGCGGAGCTCGACGGCTACTACGCCGCGCACATCAGCTTCGCGCTGGACGTGAAGATCGTCTGGGACACGTTCTTCGGCGTCATCCGCGGCGACGGCGTCGTCGAGGGCGGCACAAAGGGAAAATAACATGGAAACGGGGCGCGTCCTGTCGGACGCGCCCCGCCAGACTGTCGAAAAACCTGTTGTGGCAATCAAGCCACAGCAGTTTTTTTGCATAGA
>CALXIU010000134.1 GCA_944388415.1 uncultured Ruthenibacterium sp.
GGCGTCATGGTATAATAGGCAAAAGAACTCCGCCCTCCGTGCCCCGGCACAGGTTTGGCGGCTTGAAACTTCCTCAAAGGAGTGTTCTGAACATGTTTGGATTTGTGAGAATCGGATGCTCTACCCCGGAGATCCGCGTCGCCGACTGCTCGTACAATGCGCAGCGTATCATCAGGTGTATCCGGGAGGCCGACAAGTGCGGCGTCCGTGTTCTCTGTCTGCCGGAGCTGTGCGTGACGGGCTACACCTGTGCTGACCTGTTTCTGCAGCCTGTTTTGCAGCGCGGCGCGCTGGCCGCGCTGAGCATCATCTGCGAGGAGACAGCGCAGTGCAGCGTCCTGTTTGCCGTCGGACTTCCCTTTGCGCACGGCGGAAAACTTTACAACTGCGCGGCCGTCGTCAAGGGCGGCAAGATCCTCGGCCTTGTTCCCAAGACGTATCTGCCGAACTACAATGAATTCTATGAGCAGCGCTGGTTTGTGAGCGCGGAGGACGAGGACGTGTGCCTTGTCGATGTGAACGGTCAGGCAGTCCCCTTTGGCACCGACCTCATCTTTGCGTGCGAGGAGGAGTCCGACCTGCGCGTCGCTGTCGAGATCTGCGAGGATCTGTGGGCGCCGCTGCCGCCGAGCACAGCGCACGCGATGGCGGGGGCGACGGTGATTTTGAATCTTTCCGCGAGCAACGAGGTCGTCGGAAAAGCGGAGTACCGCCGCCAACTCGTTCAGTCGCAGTCGGCGCGGCTCGTGTGCGCGTACGCGTACGCCGACGCCGGGCGCGGCGAGTCGACGACAGATCTTGTTTTCGCGGCGCACAATCTGATCGGTGAAAACGGCGTTCTTTGCTCCGAGAGCGCCCTGTTTGAAAATGAAACCATCGCATACGACATCGACGTGGAAAAGCTTCGCATCGAGCGCATGAGAAACACCTCCTTCGCCACACAGAGCGCCGAAGCGGACGGCTATGAGACGGTCTGGTTCTCGCAGGAAACAGCCTGTGTCGGGAAACTTCTGCGAAATGTGAGCCGCGCGCCGTTCATTCCGAGCGACGAGCGCGAGCGGAACGCGCGCTGCGAGGGCATTTTGCAGATGCAGGCGGAGGGGCTGCGCAAGCGCATCGAGCACGCGCACGCTCAAAAGGCCGTCGTAGGCATCTCCGGAGGGTTGGACAGCTGTCTCGCGCTGCTGGTGACGACGCGGGCAATGGCCCGTCTTGGCCGTCCGATGACAGACGTCGTGGCGGTGACGATGCCGTGCTTCGGCACGACGAAGCGCACGCGCTCGAACGCACAGACACTGTGCGAGGCGCTCGGCGTCACGTTCGAGACGGTCGACATCACCGACACGGTCAACAGCAATTTCCGCGACGTCGGGCAGGATCCCGAAGTCCATGACGTGACGTTCGAGAACACGCAGGCGCGCGTGCGAACACTTGTGCTGATGAACCTTGCGAACCGTCTGGGCGGCCTCGTAGTCGGCACGGGCGATCTGTCTGAGCTGGCGCTCGGCTGGGCGACGTACAACGGCGACCACATGAGCATGTACGGCGTGAACGCGTCCGTGCCGAAGACGCTGGTGCGCCACCTCGTGCACTATGCGGCGCAGACGGCGGAGACGGACGTTCTGCGCGACGTGCTGACCGATATCCTGAACACGCCGGTCAGCCCCGAGCTTCTTCCGGCCAAGGACGGAGAGATCAGCCAGCAGACGGAAGCGATCGTTGGGCCGTATGAGCTGCATGACTTTTTCCTGTTCTACGCGATCCGCTACGGCTTCGCGCCGCGCAAGATCCTGTACCTGGCGCAGCAGGCGTTTTGCGGCGACTACCCGGACGCAGAGCTGTATCGCTGGCTGCGGAATTTCTGCTGGCGCTTCTTTGCGCAGCAGTTCAAGCGCAGCTGCGTGCCGGACGGACCGAAGGTGGGTTCCGTCTCGCTCTCTCCGCGCGGCGACTGGCGCATGCCGAGCGACGCGGCGCCCGCCCTCTGGATGGCGGAAATGGAAGAGATCAAACAGGAGCTCGGGCTCGACTGACCCGCGCTCACAATTGAGAAAGGACTTTTGAAAGATGGACGCTTCAATTTGCCGCAAACTCTCCTGCGCATTCGGGCCGTCCGGGTACGAAGATCCGGTGGCCGACCTTGTGCAGCAATGGATTCCCTTTCCGACGCATCGCGACGCGATGCAGAACGTCTATGCGCCGTTCCCGCAAAACCACGGCGCGCCTCTGGTGATGCTGGACGCTCACCTCGACGAGGTAGGCTTCATGGTGCAGGCCGTCGCGGCGAACGGGCTGCTGCGCGTCGTGCCTCTCGGCGGCTGGGTCGAGCACAACATTCCGGCGCACACCTTCCTGATCCGCACGCGGGCGGGCAACATGGTGCGCGCGATCTCCGCGTCGAAGCCGCCTCACTTTTTGTCCGCGGCGGAGCGCAGCGCGCCGCTGACGATGGAGAGCATCCTGCTGGACGCGGGCGTCTCGAGCCGCGAGGAAGCCGCGGCGCTCGGGCTGGAGGCGGGGCTGTTCGTCGTGCCGGAGGCGGAGTTCACCTGCCGGGAATCGGACGGCATCATGATGGGAAAGGCGTTTGACTGCCGCCTTGGCTGCGCGGCGCTGCTGGAATGCATGAGGAAGCTTTCGGACGAGGGATTGCCCGTCGACGTGACCGCTGTGTTCTCCGTCCAGGAGGAGGTCGGCACGCGCGGCGCGCGCGTGGCGGCACAGCGTCTGAAGCCGCGCCTTGCGCTTTGCTTCGAGGGAACGCCCGCCGATGACACCTTTGCCCCCGCCGGCGAGGCGCAGGGCGCTGTGGGCAGCGGCGTCCAGCTTCGTTTCCGCGACAACTCCATGATCGCGAGCCCGGCCTTTCTGGAGTTTGCGCGGTCGAAAGCCGAACAATGCGGTATCCCCCACCAGTGCGCCGTGCGCACCGGCGGCGGCACGAACGGAGGCGCGATCCATCTGGCGGATCGCGGCATCCCGACCATC
>CALXIU010000135.1 GCA_944388415.1 uncultured Ruthenibacterium sp.
CCGTCGGCGACTTTCTTCGAATACGCCATGCAGGCGGGCAGGATCATCTTGCGCAGCATATCCGCACTGGTGCTGCCCTCGATGCGGATCGTCTTGGCGTACTCCTCCAGAACGATCTCGAGGCGAGAGCGCATCTCGCTCTCGGAGTAGACGCCGTGGCGCGCGAACAGGTCGAGGTTTTTCTGATCCACATAGTGCGGCAGCGCCTCCGGCGTCGACGCAAGGTTCAGCAGACCGCGGCGCGCGGCCTCCTCGGGCCACTCGGCGCTGTAGCCGTTGCCGTTGAAGAGGATGCGCTGATGCGCGGCGATCTCACGGCGCACGAGCGCGTCGAGCGCCTCATTGAAATCGGCGGCCGGCTCCAGCTCATCCGCGAACTGGCGCAGCGCGTCGGCGACGGCGGTGTTCAGCATGATGTTCGTGCACGCGATGTTCAGCGACGAGCCCGGCATACGGAACTCGAACTTGTTGCCCGTGAACGCGAACGGGCTGGTGCGGTTGCGGTCGGAGTTGTCCAGCGGGATGGGCGGGATGGCCAGCACGCCGACATGCATCGTCCGGCGGCCGGAGTCCTCGTGCTTCTTGCCGTTGACAAGCTCATCCACAAGATTCTGCAATTCGTCGCCGATATACATCGACACGATCGCGGGCGGCGCCTCGTTCGCGCCCAGCCGGTGATCGTTGCCCGCTGTCGCGACAGAGATGCGCAGAAGATCCTGATACTCGTCCACCGCTTTGATGACAGCCGTCAGGAACAGCAGGAACTGGGCGTTCGAAGCGGGTGTCTTGCCCGGATCAAGCAAGTTCTCGCCCGTGTCCGTCGAGATCGACCAGTTGTTGTGCTTGCCCGAGCCGTTCACGCCCTCGAAGGGCTTTTCGTGCAGCAGGCACACAAAGCCGTGGCGCGAGGCCACCTTCTTCATCACATCCATCGTCAGCTGGTTGTGGTCGGCGGCGATGTTCGTCGTGCTGAACACAGGGGCCATCTCATGCTGGCAGGGGGCGACCTCGTTGTGTTCGGTTTTGGCGGAGACGCCCAGCTTCCACAGCTCCTCGTCGAGGTCGGCCATGAACGCCTTGACGCGCGGGCGGATCGCACCGAAGTAGTGATCCTCCATCTCCTGTCCCTTCGGCGCGTGTGCGCCGAACAGCGTGCGGCCCGTCAGGATCAGGTCGGGGCGCTTCGCGTAGTCCTCCTGATTGATGAGGAAATACTCCTGCTCGGGGCCGACAGTCGTCGTCACGCGCTTGACGTCCTTGCCGAACAGCCGCAGCACGCGGCACGCCTCACGGCTGATCGCGTCCATGCTGCGCAGAAGCGGCGTCTTCTTGTCCAGCACTTCGCCCGTGTACGAGCAGAACGCCGTCGGGATATACAGCGTGTCATCCTTGATGAACGCGTCGGACGTCGGGTCCCACGCGGTGTAACCGCGCGCCTCAAACGTCGCGCGAAGACCGCCGGACGGGAAGCTCGAAGCGTCCGGCTCGCCCTTTGTCAGCTCCTTTCCGGAGAAATCCATGATGATCTTTCCCTCGCCGCGCGGCGACCGAAACGAATCGTGCTTCTCGGCGGTGATGCCGGTCATCGGCTGGAACCAGTGCGTGTAATGTGTCGCGCCCTTGCTCACGGCCCAGTCTTTCATCGCGGCGGCCACAACGTCGGCCACGGCAGGATCCAGCTCCGCGCCCGTGCGGCGCGTCTGCTGCAAAGCGCGGAACGCGGACTTCGGAAGCCGGTCGCGCATCACGCTCTCATTGAACACCATGCTGCCGAACAGCTCAGGAACATTTTTCATCTTCAGCCACTCCTCTTATCCAAAGCTCCGGACCAAAACGAAAAAGGCGCTGCGGGGGACACTTCGTCCTCCACAGCGCCTTTGCTGTCCGTATGGGCAAAGTATATGCCGTGCAGGACGATTTTGCAAGTATTTTTTGCGCATTTTTCAAAAATTTGAATATTTTTCCGGTTTTTGCCCCTGTATCTTTCGCGGTTTTCGTCAAATCTGACGTTTACACATCCCTTCGCGGCGCGCTATAATAATTCCATTGACAGACAAAGGCGTCTGCCGCGTTCTTTTCCGGGCGCGGCGGGCGCTTTTTGTTTTCCGGCGGAGAATTTGCTCCGGCGGAACAGGGAAGGGATGAGGAATATGTGTACGGTATTGGGGTATCAGGGAATGAAGATGACGCGCGCCCGGTTTGAACAGCTGCTTTCGCGCACGCGGATGCGCGGCCCGGATGACACGCGCGTGGAACAGCTGCCCGGTGGAGGCTTTCTCGGCTTTCAGCGTCTTGCCATCATGGGGCTGACGGAGGAGGGAATGCAGCCGTTTCACCGCGGCAGTCTGACGGCTGTCTGCAACGGTGAGCTGTACGGTTTCCGCGCGCTCAAGGAGCAGCTTGAGGCACAGGGCGTCGCGTTCGCGGGTGACTCCGACTGCGAGCTGCTGCTTCCTCTGTACGAGCGCATGGGCACGGACGTGTTCGCGTCGCTCGATGCGGAATTTGCCTGCATTCTCTACGACGCTTCGCGCGGCGGCCTCGTCGCGGCGCGCGATCCCATCGGCATTCGTCCGCTATTCTATGGTCATGATGCGTCGGGCGGTATTGCCTTCGCCAGCGAGGCGCGCAGCCTCGTCGGCTGGGTGGATGAGATCCGCCCCTTCCCGCCGGGCTGCTACTATGCGGACGGGCAGATCGTGCGCTACCGGGACATCGGCGCGGCGGACGAAATGATCGATGCGGATGAGGAAGAGCTCTGCGCCGGCATCCGCGAACGCCTGATCGCGGGCGTGGAAAAGAGGCTCGACTCCGACGCGCCGCTCGGATTTTTGCTCTCGGGCGGGCTCGACAGCTCGCTCGTGTGCGCCATCGCGGCGCGGAAGCTGAAAAAGCCCATCCGGACGTTCGCCATCGGCATGGAAAAGGACGCCATCGACCTGAAATACGCCCGCCGCGTCGCGGAATACATCGGAGCCGAACACACCGAGTTCTTTATGACGCCGCAACAGGTGCGCGATTCCCTTGAGGAAGTCATCTCCGTGCTCGGCACGTACGACATCACCACCGTCCGTGCCAGCATGGGAATGTATCTGTTGTGCAAGGCCATCCACGAGCACGCCGACGTCCGTGTGCTGCTCACGGGCGAGGTGTCCGACGAGCTGTTCGGCTACAAATACACCGACTTCGCGCCCTCGGCGGACGAATTCCAGCGCGAGAGCCAGAAACGTGTGCGCGAGCTGTATGCCTACGACGTGCTGCGCGCAGACCGCTGCATTGCCGACAACAGCATCGAGGCGCGCGTGCCGTTCGGCGATCTGGAATTTGTAAAATACGTCATGTCGATCGATCCGGAGAAAAAGCGCAACCACACCGGAAAGGGGAAATATCTTCTGCGCCGTGCGTTCGAGGGCGATTGGCTTCCGTTCGACATCCTCTGGCGCGAGAAAGCCGCGTTCAGCGACGCCGTCGGCCACAGCATGGTCGACGATCTGAAGCAGTACGCCGCGGAGGTCTACGCGGGGCGCGACTGGCGCGCGCTGTGCGCACAGTACGGGACAAACGCGCCGTTCACGCCAGAATCGCTTCTGTACCGGGAGATCTTCGAAAAATACTATCCCGGTCAGGCCGCGATGATCCCAGGATTCTGGTTGCCGAACCCCGCGTGGGAGGGCTGCCGCGTCGACGACCCCTCCGCCCGCGTTCTCGCAAACTACGGTGCGAGCGGCATGTGACAAAAAACTCCTCCGTCCATCCGGACGGAGGAGTGAGGCTGTCGAAAAAGTTCGCAGAGCGAAAAAATCGGGTGGCCTCCCCATTGAGGGGAGGTGGGTGAGCGAAGCGAACCCGGAGGGGTGAATTGCACTCGTTGACCGATGCAGCGTGCTTTTTTCAAAATAAATTTTCAGGCTCGTGCAGTTCACCATTTCGGCCATTCGGGCCTCCTCCCCTCGAGGGGAGGCAAAATGCGCACATTTTAAGGTTTATCGACAAGCTGCCTCCTCCGTCCATCCGGACGGAGGAGTTTTTCCGTTTATGCAAAGAACGAGCGAAGGATTTCCAATCCGGCGGGACCGCTCTTCTCGGGGTGAAACTGACAGCCCAGCACATTGCCGCGCTGTGCGGCGGCGCAGAAGGGAATGCTGCCGCGCAGCGCGACGGCCAGCGCGTCCGGCGCGCCGGGCGCGGCGGCAAAGCTGTGCACGAAATACATCTCCGCGCCGACCGAGAGGTGCGCCAGCGCCGTGCCTTCCAGCCCGCGTCCGTCCGCCGCCCGGACAGGCGCCCAGCCGACGTGCGGCACGCGCAGCGGCGCGCCGTCCGCGTCCGCGTCCGGCAGGCGTGTCACGCCGCCGGAAAACAGGCCCAGCCCCTCGGACCGGCCGCCCTCTTCGCTGTACTCAAACAGCATCTGCATCCCGAGACAGATGCCGAGGATGCGCGCGCCCGCCGCCGCGTGCTCACGCAGCGACGGGACGAGGCCGCGCTCAGTGAGCGCCCGCATCCCGTCGCCGAACGCGCCGACGCCCAGCAGCACGATCGCGTCCGCGTCTGAAAGCGCAGCGGAGGAGTCTGCCGCGTACGGCGCGAAGCCGCACGTTTCCAGCGCTCGCGTCACGCTCAGAAGATTGCTCATTCCATAGTCGATCACCGCGACGCGTTTCATCGCCGCACCTCCCATCCGTCGTCTCTGAGGGTCTGCTTCGGCGCCGGCACGTCCGCGCCGCCGTAGTGCAGCAGGCTGCCCACCGCCACAGCGTCCGCGCCGGCGCGCGTCGCGCGCACCACGTCGGCCGCGCTGCCCGCGCCGCCCGCCGCGATGACGGGGATCGTCACTCGCGCGCGCACCGCTTCGATCAGCGCTGCGTCCATGCCCCGCCGCAGCCCTTCGCAGTCGACGCTCGTCAGTAAAATTTCCCCCGCGCCGCGCCGTTCGCCCTCGGCGGCCCACTCCACGGCGTCGAGACCGGTGTGCTCGCGCCCGTTGTCGCAGTACGCCTCCCAGCCGTTCGCCGTGCGCTTCGCCTGGATGCTCAGCACCATGCACTGGCTGCCGAACGCGTCCGCGACGCGGGTGATGAGCGCCGGGTCGCGGACCGCCGCCGTGTTGATCGCCGCCTTGTCCGCGCCGCACCGCAGCAGCTCGCGCACGTCGTCCGTGCTGCGCAGTCCGCCGCCCGCCGTGATCGGAATGAACACATTCTGAGCGCACTGCCGCAGCACATCGCCGAGATTGTTGCGCCCGTAGAGGCTCGCCACCGTGTCGAGGTACACCAGCTCGTCGATGCCGCCCGCATAATAGCGCACGGCAAAGTCGTTGGGCTTGCCCAGCTTGCGCAGCCCCTCGTACTGGATGCCCTTCACAAGGTTTTCATCCTTCACGTCCAGCCGGGCGATCAGCCGGATCTTGCGCCCGCTCATCGCCTTGCCTCCGGCGCGCCGTACCCGCACAGGCTCTTGCCCTCGAACGGGGTGTGGCGCAAACTCCACGCGCCGTTCTCATACTGCCACAGGTGCGGCGAGCGGAACCGGTCTGCCAGATGCATGAAATAGTCGAGATCCATCTCCGGCTGGGAGGCGTACTGCGACAACGGGCGCGAGCACACCGGTCTCGACGCCGTGGAGTGGGCCGCCGAGGGCGAACGGCGCGGCGCGG
>CALXIU010000136.1 GCA_944388415.1 uncultured Ruthenibacterium sp.
CGGACGCTGTGAGCGTCTCACAAGGCCCGTTGGTCAAGCGGTCAAGACGGCGGCCTCTCACGCCGCAAACGGGAGTTCGATTCTCCCACGGGTCACCATATGCACCTCTAGCTCAGTTGGTAGAGCAGCTGACTCTTAATCAGCGGGCCCAGGGTTCGAGTCCCTGGAGGTGCACCAAAAACAGAAGGGACGTCCAACGGACGTCCCTTCTGTTTTTCGTATACTTCAATGACTTGAACTCCATCGGCTCGCTGATGCGGGTCCTGGGTGCCCCGGAGGCGAGCGCCGCCTGCGGCGGATGCAGCGAGCCGGAGCGGGCTGGGCGCGGCGCAGAGCGATGCGAGCGCATTCATGCGCGAAGTCATCGCGACACGCCGCAACCGGATGAGTCCCTGGAGGTGCACCAAAAGAAAAAGCCATCCGCATGGATGGCTTTTTTCTTTTGTCACCCCTCCCGCTTCGCGGCGGCTTCACCGTTCGCGCTGGGGGACTGTTATTGCACGCTTATGGTGAGGGCGTTGCGGAAGGGGATGCGGATGCGGTAGACCGTCTCCGGCCACGCGAGGCGCAGGCGCGCGTCCGTAACGGGCACGGTGTCCACCTCCGGCGCGGCGCATGCGCCGCTGATCGTGAGGTGCGCGAGGACCCCAAGCACATACCCGCCGTCCGACGGCTCGGGCTTTTCGCACGTCATCAGGCTGAGGAACGCGTCCGCGTATGCGCCGCGGCACTCGTCCTCGATCGTCAGCCCCGCCGCAGTCAGGCGCACGGCACGCACGAAGCTGTCGAGCTTCGCTGCTTCGGGCCACGCGCCCGCAAGCTCCATGTTCATACACGCTTCATCCAGCGTCAGGCGCGTCTCGACGTCCCGCGCGCGGAACGAAGCGCCGTCGGACTGCATCACGCCGCCGAACGTCGGCAGATTGTGCCACGCGGACTGCATCGTCCAGATCTCATACCGTTGGGGGGAGAATGTCTTGCGCGAATATGTTTCCACGCCGAGGTCGATCAGCACCGGCTTTCCCGCACGGTACAGCGTGACGCTGCCGGTGTCGTTGTGGTTGTGGCTGTCGCCGTTGCATCCGGCCTTCGCGGCCAGGAACCACGCGCCGCGCCGCGCCGTCAGCACGCCGACGCTCGGGTAGTATGCGTCGGGCGCGTGCGCGTCCGCGCCACCCGTCGCACGGGCCATCGCGGGCGCCGCCTTCGCCTCGAGCAGCTGATACCACAAATTGATGCGCGCGACATCGCTGTCAGCGTCCGGCTCGTCGCCGCCGGCCACCCAGTCGGAGGCGGCAAAGCGCGCCATCCCCTCGTTCCCCGTGCGAAGGGCGAACAGATACTCGCGCGCGCCGCGCCGGCCGGCAAACGGCGAGCAGTCGGCGAAATTCACATAGTACGGGCCGTCGATGTGCATGTGGAAGATGTACGCGGCCATCGCGCGGATCTTCGGCTCGGCCCACAGCGAATCGAACGCGCCGGGCGCGGCCTCACACAGCAGCTCCAGACAGCCGAACAGGCACAGCGCCGCGTGGCTGTAGTACTGCGCGCCCTCGCTGCAGCAGCCGTCGTCGCCGTAATCCTTCAGGAAACAGTCCAGCGAAACCGCCGCCTGACGCACCACCGCGCGGCGCACATCCGCGGAGAACGGCAGCGTGAACGCGCACAGCAGCACGTTCTGCGTGCACCAGGGCGTCCAGTTGCACATCGGCTCGCCGCCGTTGCCCATCCACCAGAAGTGCGACGTCAGATACGGCGTCACGACGCGGGACTCCACCTCGCGGAACATGCGGGCCGCGACCTCCGCGTCGAGCGCCTCGCCCAGAACGGCGCGCGTGCACGCGAGCAGCGCGCCCGTCTCGGCCGCGAACAGGTCGACGACAGGCCGCGACGTGTCGGGCCACTTCAGCGACGGAGTGTCGCGGATGTAGACGTTGTGCGCGGGCAGCTGCCACGCCGATTCCTCGCAGATGGCCCAGACCGTGTCGAGGATCGCGTCCATGTGCGCCTCGCCGGTCAGAGAGCCGCACACGAGGTCGACGAGGCGGCGGCGGCGCGGGAAGTACAGCGATTCATAGACGGCGCGGTCGCCGTCGCGCGTGTAGCGCAGCCAGTCCGTCGCGCGGATCACGGTCAGAGGCCTTTCCGCGGCGGCCGCCGCGCGACGCCGCCACGCGGCGGACAGAGGTCCCGGCATCGCGTTGAGAACGTCCTGCGGAACGGTCACGTCCACACCGTGCAGCGCTTCGGGCAGGCGGGACAGGCATTGCTCGACCATACGATTCACCCCTTCAGATTGTTGATGTATTCGCGCGGGCTCACGCCCACTTCCTTTTTGAACACGCGGCTGAAATAAAACGCGCTCTCGTAGCCCAACTTCTCGGCGATCTCGTAGATCTTCCACTGGCCGTCGGCCAGCATCGCCTTTGCGGCGGAGATCTTCTCGTGCGTGATCGTCTCCACAAATCCGTGTTCGGCGTATTTGGCGAACAGCTGGCTGAGGTAGTTCGGGCTGAACGAGAAGGCGGCGGCCACCTCGTTGAGCGTCAGGCGGCGGCTGAGGTTCTTCCGGATGTAGTCCGTCACGTCCTCAATGAGGCGCCGCTTGTAGTTTTTGTGCTCCGAGCGCAGCACCTCGCACAATCCGTCGCGCAGACGGCGCATCCAGTCGCAGCACTGGCCGGTGCCCGCATATTTATACAGTACCAGACAGCCGTCCGGCGCGTCGTCAAAGATGTTGGCCAGCGTTTCCTCGCCGTCGGGCAGCAGGGTGCGCGCCATGTACAGAAGGTACGACGCCGCGTCCTTCGCCTGCAAGTGGCGGGACGGATGGCCGTCCAGCTGGTCGATGATGCGCGTGATCGCGTCGTAAAGCGCGCCGTCGTCCAGTTCCTCGAACGCGCGCGTCAGATCCGCGCGATAGAGCGAGAAATCAAACAGCTCGTCGGCGGGAAAGACGCCGTCGTGCGCGCTCAGGACCGGACGGGATTCGTCCGCCTGCAGCAGCATGCAGCGCGCGCCGTGCACGGAATCCGCCAGCTCGAGCGGCGCGGCCACCGCCGGGCCGATGCCGCACAGAAGATGCACGCTGAAATAGCGCTGCACGGTGTCGGCCGCGTGGCGCATCAGGCGGGGCAGAAAATCGCCGTCCGCCGCCTGTTCCTCCTGCAGGAAGAACAGAATGTGAAAATGGCGCATGTCCATCGTCGTGGCGACGCACCGCACGAATTTTTCCAGCGTGTCGCACACCATCTGCACGGTGGACGAGCACAGCGTCAGCTGCTTGTCGACCGGCATTTCGCGCATGTTGCCGATGGCGCACGCCGCCGCGGCGTAGACGTCCGCGTCAAATTCCAGCCCGAGGTTTTCCGCCTGGCGCAGAAATTGTTCGGACGAATCGAACAGATTGTTGTACAGCTTGGCGAAGAAGCGGTCGCGGAAGGTGTTCAGGCCCGCGTTCGCCACGGCGGCGGCCGGGACGGCCGCGCTCGTGCCGCTCAGACGCGCGACGCTCTCCAGCGCCTTCTGCACAGCCGCGCGCAGCGCGTCGGGCGTCAGCTCCAGCTTGATGAGATACTCCACCGCGCCCTGATGCATCGCCTCGCGCGCGAAGCTGAACTCCTCAAAGCTCGTCAGGATGATGAACACCGGGATGTCGCCGTACTTTTCCCGGCACGCCTTCGCGACCTCGAGACCGCTCATCAGCGGCATCTTGATGTCGGTGATGACGACGTCCGGCCGGTGCTGCTCGATCAGCGCCAGCGCCTGCTGGCCGTTGTGCGCCGTGGCGCACACCTCCGCGCCCAGCTCCGCCCAGTTGATCATCGACTGCATCCCCACGAGGACCAGAGGTTCGTCGTCCGCGATCAAAATTTTGCTCATACCGTCTCCTTGCCATCCGGCTGCTGTGCGCTGTCCCCATCCGGCTGCAACGGGATGCGGATCTCCACGCGCGTGTACTGGCCCGGCTTGCTGTAGATCGACAGGCCGTATTTCGGCCCGAACGCGTATTGGATGCGCCGGTGCACATTGTATACGCCGATCTGCCTGTATTTGGACGATCCCTGCGCGTCGCCGCGGAACACGGCCGCGATCTCGTCGGCCGTCATGCCGACGCCGTCGTCCTGCATCGCGATGATGACGTCGCCGTCAATGTCCTGATGGATGTGCAGCCACACGCTGCCGACGCCGCCCTTCGGCTCGATGCCGTGGAAGATGGCGTTCTCCGCCAGCGGCTGAAGCGAGAAGCTCGGGATGAGGCACTCGCACAGACGCTCGTCGGAGATGTCCGCGATCTCGATCGTGATCGCGCCGCCGTATCGGTATTGCTGGATCGTGCAGTAATCGTTCAGGAGCGCGAACTCCTCGCGCAGCGTGTTCAGCGGTCGGTTGCCCTTCGACACGCTTTTCAGAAGCCGCGCGAACGCCGTCGTCATCTCCGCGATGCCCGGCGCGCCCTGGATCGTCGCCATCCACTTGATGGAATTCAGCGTATTATAAATGAAGTGCGGGTTCATCTGGTTTTGCAGCATCTTGTACTCAAGGCTCTGGCGCTGCTTCTCGTCGTCGAGGCGCTTGGACATCAGCGTCTGCACATCGCGCGACAGGCGGTTCACGCCGCGCCCCACGTCGCCCAGCTCGCTGTCCCACTCGATCGTCGGGTCGTGCGAGAAATCGCCGCCCGCGATGCGGCCGATGCGCGCCCGCAGCGCAGAGACGGGCTTCAGGATCAGGCGGTTCAGATAGAGGAACAGGATGATCCCCATGGTGAGCGCCAGCAGCACGACGCAGCCGATCATATACCACAACAGCGACTGGCGCGCGAACAGCGACCCCGGCGGCAGCAGGTGCGTCAGCGTCACGCCGAATGTGCCGACGTGGCACGACACGGCGGTGTACGACGCGCCGTCGCCCGTCGTGACGTCGAGGATCGTCGTGCTCGCCTCGCGCGGGACGACGGGATCCACCGCCTCCGACGCGATCTCCACGTCCGCCGGGACAAGATGCGTGCCGTCCAGCCGCCACAGGCCGCCGGACGTTCTGACGAGCACCATGCCGCCGTTGATGAGGTCATAGCTCGCGAGCCGGTCGGCGATCAGCTGCACGGATGCCGTCAGATACACCGTGCCGATCGCCTGCGTCGTGCGCGGCAGATACACCGGGTGCACCGTCAGAAGACTGTCGGGAGCGGTGTCGGCGATGAACGGGTCGTGGAACGTCTGCGCCCAGACGCTCTCCTCCGTTGAATTGATGCCCGGCAGCGAGGACAGGTTGTACAGGTTCAGCGGCACCGACTGCGTCAGCGAGCTGGACACCTGCAGCAGACGGCTCTCGCTGTCCGTCGCGATGAAGCGCTGTAAATAGGTATAAGAGCGGCTGGCGTTCGCCATCGCCGTCATCTGTTCAAAGACGTCCAGCGACTGGCGCCCCGTCGGCTCGTCCGTGAGAAGATAGGCCGTCAGCTCCTGGTTGAGCGCCAGCTGCCCCGCGAGGCTGTTCAGCTCCACAAGGTCCTGCTGCATCAGATGCGCCGCCTGCTGGAGATTGAACTCCGCGGCGAGCAGCACGCTCGAGCGCGCGTAGCTTCGGAAAAAATAGAAGCTCACGCTGCTGAACCCGATGCTCAGCACCAGCGTGAACAAAACGGTGATGCCTGTGATGCGCACACGGATGCCGTGCCGTTTCGTGCCGTCCATGCAGGCTGCCCCTTTCTCGCGCGATATCGTGTGGCGGGATCAAAACATACGGTTTTATTGTATCGTATTCCCTCGTTTTTTTGCAATATGACGTGCGCCCAAAACAGACGCCGCACAAAAAATGAAATAAATAATGAATGTTTCAGAGAAAAAATACATGTTTTTTCTTCCGGCGCGCGGAGAGCCGCCGGAAGAAAAGAGAAAAACAGCATTTTTCGCTTCAATTAGTTCATTCCGCGCGGCGGCGGAAAATGGTACACTATTGGACAGAAACGGCGCCTGCGCACCGATGCACAGGCGTCCAAACGAAGGAGGAAAAACGATGAAGAAAGTTCTGAGCCTTGCACTGGCGCTCACGCTGAGCCTGTCCCTGCTGGCCGGCTGCGGCGCTGCGTCGTCGTCCGCGCCCGCGAGCGGCTCCACGGCTGCGTCCACCGCGAGCGGCGATTCCGCAGAGCCTGTCACGCTGAAGTGGTCCGTCTGGGACATCGACGCGACGGCCTACTATCAGCCCCTGATCGACGCCTACACCGAGGCGAACCCCAATGTCACCATCGAGATGGTCGACCTTGGCTCCACCGATTATCAGACCGTTCTGGCCACGCAGCTGGCCGGCGGCGCGGATGACCTCGACATCATCTCCGTCAAGGACATCCCCGGCTATTCGAACCTTGTCAACCTCGGCATGCTCGAGCCGCTGAAGAGCTACACCGACGCCGCCGGCTTTGACACGACGCAGCTGGGCGGCACCGTGGAGCAGATCACGGTCGACGGCGACTACTACGCCCTGCCGTTCATCCAGAGCTTCTGGGTCGTGTTCTACAACAAGGACCTGTTTGACGCGGCCGGCGTGGACTATCCCACGAACGACATGACGCTTGAGGAGTACGACGCCCTGGCCCGTCAGCTGACGAGCGGCAGCGGCGCGGAGAAGGTCTACGGCTGCCACTATCACAACTGGCGCAGCTGCGTGCAGCTGTTCGGCATCCTCGACGGCAAGAACACGATCGTCGACGGCACCTACGACTTCCTGCAGCCGTACTATGAGCTGATCCTCGCCGAGCAGGACGACGGCATCTGCATGGACTACGCCACCATCAAGACCGGCAGCATCCACTACTCCGGCGTGTTCTACAACAACCAGTGCGCGATGATGAACCAGGGCAGCTGGTTCCTCGCCACGCAGATCGCGGCCGTCAAGTCCGGCGAGAGCCTGGCCACGAACTGGGGCATTGTCAAGTATCCGCATCCGGAAGGCGTCGAGGCCGGCACCACGCTGGGCACGATCACCTCTCTGGGCGTGAACTCCAAGTCCGCCAACAAGCAGGCTGCGTTTGACTTCATCGAGTTCGTCGCGGGCGAAGAGGGCGCGAAGATCGTCGCCGAGACCGGCTCCTTCCCCGCGCTGTCCAGCGACGAGGCCCTTGACATCATCGCCGCCGTCGACGGCTTCCCCACGGACGAGAACAGCCGCGAGGCCCTGAACACCGTCAAGACCTACCTCGAGATGCCGATGCACGAGAAGTCCGCCGACATCGAGGTCGTGCTGAACCAGGCGCATGACAACATCATGACCGAGAACTGCACGATTGAGGAGGGCATCGAGTACATGAACGAGGGCGTGCAGGCCATTCTGAACGCCTGATCGCCTCTGCGGACCACAACCGCCTGAAACACCGATGCGGCGGGGCGGGATCTTCCCGCCCCGCCGTTTCTTTCAGATTTTGGAAGGAGGAACCCTGAATGCCGAGTCAGGCAAACAAGAGCGCGGCCGCTGCGGCCACGCCCGTGAAAAAACGCGGCATGAAGAAGGAGACGCGCGAGGCGCTCATCGCGTATTCGTTCATCGCGCCGAACTTCATCGGATTCTGTGTGTTCACGCTCGTCCCGGTCATCTTCGCCTTCGTGCTGGCGTTCATGGAGTGGGACGGCGTGCACGCGGCGAAGTTCATCGGCCTCGACAACTTCATCCGCATGGCGAGCGACCCGAACTTCAAAGCGGCGTTCGTGCACACCATCGTCTACGTCATCGGCACCGTGCCGACCACCATCATCTGCGCGCTGGCGCTGGCCATCCTTCTGAATCAGAAGATCTTCGCGCGCAATTTCTTCCGCACCGTCTCGTTCTTCCCGTACGTCGCGTCCCTCGTGGCCGTGGCGGCCGTGTGGAACATGCTGTTCAACCCCAGCATGGGCCCCGTCAACCAGTTCCTCGCGTCGCTCGGCGTCGAGAACCTGCCCAAGTGGGCCGCCGGCAACGACACCGCCATGCTGACGGTCATCATGTTCAGCGTCTGGAAGAACATGGGCTACTACATGGTCATCTTCCTCGCGGGCTTGCAGGGCACAAACCCGGAGCTGTACGAGGCCGCCAGCCTCGACGGCGCGAACAAGTGGCAGCAGTTCTGGAACGTCACGCTGCCGCAGCTCGCGCCCACGACGTTCTTCGTCACGATCATGGTTGTGATCCAGTCCTTCAAGGTGTATAATGAAGTCTACATGATCACCCAGGGAGGCCCGGGCACCAGCACGCTCGTGCTCGTGTACCAGATCTACAACGAGGCCTTCATCGGCACGCCGGAATACGGCTATGCCAGCGCCCTGTCGATGGTGCTCTTCCTGCTCGTTCTGGCCGTGACGATCATCCAGTTCAAGGCCGGCGAGGACAAGGACGCGCCCAAGAAGAAGAAACACGCGAAGAAAGCGGCGTAAGGAGGGTGCAGTCATGGTAAAAACAAAATCATCTTCGATCATCGGCAAGATCATCATCTACGCGCTGCTCATCCTGCTCGCGTTTCTGATGCTCGTCCCGTTCGCGTGGATGCTCTCCGCGTCCGTCAAGTACAACAAGGACGTGTTCAGCTTCCCGATGAAGTGGATTCCCGATGAATTCATCTGGGAGAACTACTCCACCATCTGGACGCGCATCCCGCTTTTGACGTTCATCCTGAACACGTTCAAGCTGACGATCATCGTCACGGTGCTCCAGGTGCTGACGTCCAGCTTCGCGGCGTACGCGTTCTCGAAGCTGCGCTTCAAGGGCCGCAACGCGCTGTTTCTCGGCTACATCGGCACCATCGCCGTGCCCTGGCAGGCGTACATGGTCCCGCAGTTCATGATGATGCGCGAGTTCCATCTGAACAACACGCACCTTGCCATCATCTGCCTGCAGGCGTTCTCGGCGTTCGGCGTGTTCCTGATGCGCCAGTTCTACGAGGGCATCCCCGACGAGCTGTGCGAGGCCGCCCGCATCGACGGCTTGTCCGAGTACGGCATCTACCGGCGCATCATGCTGCCGCTCAGCCTGCCCGCCATCTCAACGCTCGTCATCTTCACGTTTGTCACGACGTGGAACGACTTCCTCGGCCCGCTGATCTATCTGAACTCCACGGATCTCAAGACGGTCCAGCTCGGCCTGCGCATGTTCATCACCCAGTACTCCAGCGACTACAACCTCATCATGGCCGCCAGCGTGGTCAGCCTCATCCCCGTGCTGATCGTGTTCCTCGCGCTGCAGAAATACTTCGTGCAGGGCGTGGCGTCCTCCGGCCTGAAGGGCTAAGCCTCAACCGGGCGGCCGGCATTTCCTGCCGGCCGCCTGTTTTGCATTCCCAACAAAAAGGAGACGATCATCATGCCCCGTGAGATCCTGTTCAACCGCTGGCACGGCGGCGCGCGCCGCTGCGTCACATTCAGCTACGACGACGGCCACGTCGAGGACCGCCGCCTCGTCAAGCTGTTCAACGACTGCGGCCTGCGCGGCAGCTTCCATCTGAACAGCGCCGAGTGCGGCAACGGCAAATGTGTCGGCCTCGACGAGATCCGCGCGCTCTACGCCGGGCACGAGGTCAGCGCCCACACGCACACGCACCCGTTTTTGAACGAGCTGCCGCCCGCGCGCATGGCGTGGGAGATCCTCGAGGACCGCCGCCTGCTCGAGCAGGCCGCCGGCTATCCCGTGCGCAGCATGAGCTGGCCGTACGGGCAGGCGGGCGACGCCGCCGTCGAGGCCGCGAAGAGCTGCGGCATCGAGTACAGCCGCCTCGTGACGGAAGACCACAGCTTCGAGCCGCCCGCCGACTTCCTGCGCTGGGCGCCGACGTGCCACCACAACTCCGCGCCCGAATGGATCGAGGCGTTCCTCGCGCGCGACTACTGGAAAAAGCAGCAGCTTCTCTACATCTGGGGCCACTCGTTCGAGTTTGAGCGCCAGAACACCTGGGGCCTGATCGAGAATGTGTGCAGATCCATCGCCGGGCGCGCCGATACGTGGTACGCCACCGGCATCGAGATCAAGGACTACCTGACGGCCCAGCGCGCGCTGTGCGTCAGCGTCGACGGCTCGATGGTGCAAAACCCGTCCGGCGTGGACGTGTGGCTCTCCGTCGACGGCGACGCCGTTCGCGTGCCCGCGCGCGCCGCCGTGACCCTGTAATGTGAAGGAGGTTTCCGTATGAAAGAATTTCCGAATCCCGCGCTGACGAAGGACGAGGCGCTCGCCGCGCTCGACACCGCCGCCGCCCTCGTGAAGCAGAACCTGCCGATGTTCACGCACGTCTGTCAGAACCACTCGAGCGTGAACGACATCTACCCCACGTGCAAAAACGATCAGTGGACGTGCGGCTTCTGGCCGGGCGAGATCTGGCTCAGCTACGAGCGCACGGGCGACAGCGCCTACCGCGACGCGGCGCTCGTGCTCGTCGACAGCTTCATGGACCGCATCGTCAACAAGATCGAGGTCGACCACCACGACATGGGCTTCCTCTACACGCCGTCGTGCGTCGCGGCGTACAAGCTCACCGGCAGCGAGACGGGCAAACAGGCCGCCATCCTCGCGGCCGACCAGCTCATCAGCCGCTTTCAGGAGAAAGGCCAGTTCATCCAGGCGTGGGGCGCGCTCGGCGCGGCCGACAACTACCGCTACATCATCGACTGCCTGCTGAACGTGCCGCTTCTCTACTGGGCCACCGAGACGACGGGCGACGCGAAATACGCCGACATCGCGCACCGCCATGTCACGACGTGCCTCGCGAACTCCATCCGCCCCGACGGCTCCACATACCACACGTTCTTCATGGACCCCGTCACCGGTGGCCCGGTGCGCGGCGCGACGTGTCAGGGCTACAAGGACGACTCCTGCTGGGCCAGAGGCCAGGCGTGGGGCGTGTACGGCACGGCGCTGAGCTACCGCTACACGAAGCGCCCCGAATACCTCGACGCGTTCCGCCGCGTGCTCGCGTACTACCTTGAGCGCCTGCCCGACGACCTCGTCCCGTACTGGGACATGACGTTCATCAGCGGCGACGAGGAGCCGCGCGATTCGTCGTCCGCGTCCATCGTCGCGTGCGGCCTGCTCGAGGCGGCAAAATACGTCGACGAGGCCGAGGCCGCGCGGTATACAAAACTGGCCGCGCAGATGCTCGGCAGCGTCGTGAAATATTACGCCGTCACGGAGGGCCCGATCGGCGTCGGCCTCGTGCGCCACGGCACGTACAGCAAGAAAAGCCCCTACAACACCTGCACGCCGGAGGGCGTCGACGAGTGCGTCTCGTGGGGCGACTACTTCTACATGGAAGCCCTGACGCGCTTTGTCCGCGACTGGGAACTCTACTGGTGAGGAGACGAAACAAATGCTGAAGACAAAACAGGATTTTGCCGGCTGGATGCACACGATGCTCGACCCGCTGCGCCCGCTCTACTCCGAGGGCGGCGCGCGCCTTCGCATCGGCGGCGCGGGCGTCACGTACCCGGACGTCACGATCGAGATGGAGGCGTTCTCCCGCCCGCTGTGGGCGCTCGTTCCGTTCTGGGTGGGCGGCGGCAGGGACGACGCGTTCGCCGAACTCTACCGCCGCGGCCTCGCCGCGGGCGCGGACCCCGAAAACCCCGAGTACTGGGGCGGCTTTACCGACTACGACCAGCGCTTTGTCGAGATGGCGGCCATCGCGTGCGGCCTGATCTTCGCGCCTGAGACGCTGTGGGACCCCCTCGCGCAGAAGGACAAGGAAAACCTCGCGAACTGGCTCTATGCGATCAACGAGTACATCATCCCGGACTGCAACTGGCAGTTCTTCATGATCCTTGTGAACGTCGCGCTGCGCAAGCACGGTATGAAGTACAGCGCCGAAAAACTCGCCGGTGGCCTTGAGAAGATCGAGAGCTACTACCTCGGCGACGGCTGGTATCAGGACGGCGGCTCGTGCCAGAAGGATTACTACATCTCGTTCGCGATGCACTACTACGGCCTGCTCTACGCCGTCGCGATGCGCGGCGAGGAGCCGGAGCGCTGCGCGCGCTTCGTCGAGCGCGCCGAGCGCTTCGCCGAGGACTTTATTTACTGGTTTGCCGACGACGGCTCCGCGCTGCCGTACGGCCGCAGCCTCGCGTACCGCTTCGGCCAGGCGGCGTTCTGGTCGGCGTACGCGTTCGCGGGCTGCAAGGGCGTCGCGCCCGGCGTCGTGAAGGGCATCCTCTCGCGCCACCTCGAGTGGTGGTCGGCGCAGCAGATCGCGGACCGCGACGGCGTGCTGACGGTCGGCTACGCGTACCCGAACCTCATCATGGCCGAGCGCTACAACGCGCCCGGCTCGCCGTACTGGGGCATGAAGACGCTGCTGTGCCTCGCGATCCCGGACGATGACCCGTTCTGGGCCGCGGACGCGGAGCCGCTGCCGGCGCTCGAGCCGCTCTATCCCATCGCGCGCGCCGACATGCTGATGCAGCGCCGCGCGGGCGACGTCGTCGCCTATCCCGGCGGCGTGTGCGAGCGCTACGGCCACGGCCACGTGCCGGAGAAGTACTCGAAGTTCGCGTACTCCACGCACTTCGGCTTCTCGTGCGCGCGCAGCCAGATCGTATTGCACGAGAACTGCCCGGACTCGATGCTCGCGTTCGTCATCGACGGTGCGGACTACGTCTTCGTGCGCGAGTACTCGCTCGAGTGGAAGGTCACGGACAAAAACGTCGTCAGCACGTGGTCGCCGTTCCCGGGCATCACGGTCACGACGACCGTCACGCCCACCGCGGCGGGCCACACGCGCCGCCACGTGATCGACTCCGCGTTCGGCTGCACCGCGTACGACTGCGGCTTCGCCGTGCAGAAATTCTGCGACGGCTTCGCGCAGCGCGCGGAGGGCGACTCGGCCACGGTCGAAAACGCCGCGGGCGGCTGCACGGTGCGCGGCGCGGGCGAGGGCTGCCTCGTCGGGGCCGACCCGAACACGAACGTGCTGTACAAAAACACCGAGATCCCCGCCGTGCGCTGCCGCGTCGAGCCGGGCCGCACGGTGCTGGAGACGGAGATCGTCTCGTGGACGAAGGAGGACGCGTGATGGAGCACTACGCATGGACCGCGCGCGTCAAGCCCGGAATGCTGGACGAATACCGCCGCCGCCACGCGGAGATCTGGCCCGAGATGGTCGAGACGCTGCGCGAGGCGGGCATCTGCAACTACACCATCTTCGTCTGCGGCGACCAGCTGTTCGGCTACTATGAGTGCCGCGACGGCGCGGCCCGCGCCGCCGCCGTACAGGCCGCCAGCCCAGTCGTCGCCCGCTGGGACGAGTACATGAAGGACGTCATGGACATGACGCCCGACCCCGTCACCGGCGCCCAGCCCCGCCTGGAAGAGGTTTGGAGGCTGGACTGAAATTCTCAGGCAAGGGCCGCCGCTTTTGCGGCGGCCCTGTTTTCACTCAAGGAGGCATTTTCCAATGCTGCAAGTGCAATCGAACGCCGCGCGCACGGTCTACGCGATGCCGGAGGTGTGGGACTTCCGCCTCACGGACGCGGACGCGTGGCGGCCCGTCGCGGTGCCCGCGTCGTACAACGACCAGAGCGCCGACCCGCGCTTCCGCTCGTTTGTGGGCGTCGCGCATTACAAAACGCATTTCACCGTCCCGGCCGCAGCGGCCGGGCGCCGCGTCGTGCTGCGCTTCGGCGCGGTCACGCACGACGCGCACGTGCGGCTGAACGGCAAGCCGCTGTGCTCGCACCGCGGCGGCTTCCTGCCGTTCGAGGCCGACATCACACACCTCGCCGCGCCGGGCGAGACGGCGCTGCTCGAGGTCGACGCCGACAACCGCATCGGCCATGACACGCTGCCCGTCGGCAACGAGGGCGGCGTCGCGTTCTTCGGTTCCGACAACCCCGGCATCCCGAGCGTCGAGGCCGGCAAGCGGATGCAGGGCCGGACGAACCAGCCGAATTTCGACTTTTTCAACTACGCGGGCATCACGCGCCCCGTCATTTTGTACACCACCCCGCGCGAATACGTGCAGGACATCGCCGTCGTCACCGAGATCGACGGCACGGACGGTATCGTGGACGTGTGCGCCGCCGGGCATGGCAAGATCGCCATCGAGATCCTCGACGCGACCGGCGCGCGCGTCGCGTCCGGCGAGGGCGCGCACCTGCGCGCCGTGATCCCGGACGTGAAGCTCTGGCAGCCCCGCCCCGGCACGCCGTACCTCTACACGGCGCGCGTGCGCTGCGGCGACGACGTCTACGACCAGACCTTCGGCGTGCGCACCGTCGAGGTGGACGGCGCGCGCGTGCTCATCAACGGCAAGCCGTTCTACTTCAAAGGCCCGAACCGCCACGAGGACGCGCCGTTCATCGGACGCGGCCACAGCGCGTGCGTCACGGTGCGCGACCTCGACCTGCTGTGCTGGCTGGGCGCGAACACCGTCCGCACCAGCCATTACCCGGACTCGGAGCTGCTCTACGACCTCTGCGACCGCCTCGGCATCGTCGTCATCGACGAGACGCCCGCCGTCGGCATCGGCGCGGGCGCGTCGTGCAACCCCTACCGCGCGTTCCCCCTCGCGGACTACCACGCCCAAGTGCTGGCGGACATGATCGCGCGCGACAAAAACCACCCCTGCGTCGTGCTCTGGAGCCTCGGCAACGAGCCGGACACCGAGCACTTCCCGGACGACGCGCTCGCGTACTGGAGCGCCCTCTACCGCCGCGCGCACGACCTCGACCCGCAAAACCGCCCCGTCACGATGGTCTGCTGTCAGAACGACTACACAAAGGATATTACAACGCGTACGATGGACGTCGTCTGCATCAACAGATATTACGGATGGTATAATCTGTCGAACGATCTGGAGACGGCGAAGCGGGCGTTTGACATCGAGCTGGATTTCTGGGAAAAGATCGGCAAGCCGCTGATCTTGTCGGAGTACGGGGCGGACACGCTGCCGGGGCATCATGCGGCGGCGCCGGAGATGTTCACGGAGGAGTTTCAGGCGGCGTTTTACGAGGCGATCAACAGCTGTCTGGACGCGCGCGATTTCGTCGTGGGCGAGCTGCCGTGGTGCTTCGCGGATTTCGACGCCCAGCCGGGCCCGATGCGGCCGGGCGGCAACCGCAAAGGCCTCTTCACCCGCGACCGACGTCCCAAACTCGCCGCCCACACCCTCCGCCGCCGCTGGACATTTAACATGCGTTAGTTGCCCTTTGGCACCGTCCCCAGCGGCTTGGCAGGCTTTTGGCTCCCCATTGAGGGCGCCTCCCCTTTGAGGGGAGGTGGCCCGAAGGGCCGGAGGGGTGGCGGCAGGGGCGGGCCGTTTGTACTTGCCTTCGAAGCGTTTGGTATAAAAGCTGAAAAAGTGTATGCGAAGGGTTATGCTGGTGGAATTCACCCCTCAGTCCCCTTCGGGGACAGCTCAGTCTCCGCGCTAAGAGCCGCCGCTTGCGCGGCGGTTGCGCTCCGACACGCGCCTGCGGGCGCAGCCCTCAATGGGGAGCCTCTGGCGCACGAAAAACCCCGCACACTCTCACGAGCGTGCGGGGTTTGCATTTCAAGGGGAGTCAACCCTCTGCCAAGCAGCAGGGGACGGTGCCAAAGGGCAGCGAACGCCTGTCAAAAAACAGGGGACGGTGCCAAAGGGCAGCAGACGCATGTCAGAAACACAGGGCGTCGGCCATCGCGGCCAGCTGGGCGCGGTTGTCGTCCGTCATCGCGGAGAGGATCTTCACCGGCGTCTCGACCCACGTCAGCTCCTTGCAGCCGGCCAGCGCCTCGCGCATCAGGCGCGCGGCCGTCGGGGCCCACGAGCCGTTCTCGATCAGCGCCACCGTGCGCTTCTGGAAATTGCGCTCGGTCAGGTGATCCAGAAACTCCTTCATGAACGGGAACATGCTGCCGTTGTACGTCGTCGTCGCCAGCACGAGGCGGTCGTACCGGAACGCGTCCGCCACGGCCTGCGCCATGTCCGCGCGCGCCAGATCGTACAGCGCCACCGTGCAGCCGCGCTCGCGCAGCAGCTGCGCCGCCAGTTCCGCGGCCTCTTTCGTGTGGCCGTACACAGACGTATACGCCACCGTCACGCCCTTTTCCTCCGGGCGGTACGACGACCAAATGTCATACTTTTCCAGATAGCGGCCGAGGTCTTCGGTCAGAACCGGGCCGTGCAGCGGGCAGATCATCGCGATGTCCAGCTTCGCGGCTTTTTTCAACAGCGCCTGCACCTGCACGCCGTACTTGCCCACGATGCCGATATAATACCGGCGCGCCTCGTCGTCCCACGGCTCATCCGCGTCCATCGCGCCGAACTTGCCGAAGCCGTCCGCCGAGAACAGCGCGCGGTCGCAGCTGTCATATGTCACCATGACCTCCGGCCAGTGCACCATCGGCGCGGTCACGAACGTCAGCGTCCCGCGGCCCAGCTCCAGCGTCGAGCCCTCGGCGGCCGTCACGCGGTTCGGCGCGGCGTCCTTGCCGAAGAAGTTCTCGATCATCGAAAACGCGCGCGCCGTCGCAACGACCGCCGCGTCCGGATACTTCGCCAGGAACGCTGCGATGCTGGCCGAGTGGTCCGGCTCCATGTGCTGCACGATGAGGTAGTCGGGCGCGCGGCCGTCGAGCGCCTCGGCCACGTTGGCCAGCCACTCGTCCGTGAAATGCGCGTCCGCCGTATCCATCACGGCCGTCTTTTCGTCGAGAATGACATACGAATTATAGCACATCCCGTTCGGCACAATGTACTGGCCCTCGAACAGGTCCAGCGCGTGGTCGTTGACGCCGACATAACGGATGCGCTCGGTGATCGTCTTCATGAATTGGTCTCCCTTTCCGCCCTTGTCTGGCCGCGTTTCGCGCGGCGCGGGCTTCGTTTTTATTATACCAGAATCCGCCCGCATTTCAAGAATTGGTCTCAAAAAGCCGGGGCCTTCCGGCCCCGGCTCGTGTTGAGGTTTCAGCTCACAGCTTCGTGTCCCAGCGGCCGCACCAGACGTTCTCCTCCGGCGTGCCCTTGAACTCGCTCTCGCCGCACAGCTTTGCGATCAACGGGTCGATGACCTCGGGGTTGTCCTGATAGCAGTTGACATACGTGCGGCTCATCGTCAGGTCGATGAGGTAGTTCGGCAGGTACAGGCTGATGAACGCCGTCGGCACCTGACGCACATACCATGGCTGCTGAATGGGCATCGTCCACTTGACGCGCATCGTGTTGTACTGCGCGAAGCCCACCTGATCGATGAACACCAGCACCGCGTCCGTCGTCGCCGCGAGGTCGGCCATCTTGCCCTTCACCGAGGCGGCGTCGCCGTCGATGACCTCGAAGCCCTTCGCCTCCAGCTTCTCAACGATCAGCTTCTTCGTGCGCGCGCCGCTGTCGTCTTTCAGCAGCTTGCCCGCGACGACCTTTCCGTCGCCCTCGAGGAAGTGGATGCGGATGCGCTTCGTCTTCGCCGGGTCGAGCGGCAGCATGTTCTGCGTGTCCTTGACAAGCGTGATGAACTTGTCCGCGCACTCGGCGGCGATCTTCTTGTGCTCGCCGCACCCGACGACGGAGATGCCCTCCTTCGGCGGCATCAGCGTGCCCGCGGCGGCCTTCCTGTGCAGGCCGATGCTGGCCTTCACGCCCAGAATGCGGTGCAGCGCGTCGTTCATGCGCTCCTCGGTGATGACGCCGCTCTTGTAGCCCGCCATCATGTAGCCGAAGTCCTCCTCCATGTCGTTGAAGAACAGGTACATGTCGCACCCGGCGGCGATCGCGGCCGGCACCTGCCGGCTGCGCGGCATCGCGCCGAACATGCCGATCATGTGGCTCGCGTCCGTCACGACGAGGCCGTTGAAGCCGAGTTTTTCTTTCAAAAGGCCCGTGATCAGCTCCGGGCACAGCGTCGCGGGCAGGATCTCGTGGTCGTCCAGCTCGCGCCCCGCGAGGCGGCGCTGCCACGCGGGCTGCGCGATGTGGCCCGCCATGATCGTCTTGACGCCGGCGTCGATCAGCTCTTTGTACACCTTGCCGAACGACTCCATCCACTCCTCGCAGCCGAGGTCGTTGATGCCCATCATCAGGTGCTGGTCGTTCTCCTCGGTGCCGTCGCCCGGGAAGTGCTTGATGGTCGTGGCCATGCCGCACTCCTCGGTGCCCTTGATGAACGCCTTCGCCAGCTCCACCGTGCGGTCCGGGTCGGCGCAGAACGAGCGCGTCTGCACGATCGTGTTGCGCCAGTTCTGCAACAGGTCGACGATGGGCGCGAAGTTCCAGTTGGATCCGATGGCCATGGCCTCGGTGCCGCCCACTTTCGCCGCCAGATACGCGACGTTCGCGTCTCCCGACGCCGCCGACGCCGCGCCGCACGACACGCCCGTGCCGCCGCCGACGCCGCCGTTGCCGCCCGCCTCGCAGTTGCTCGCCACGAGCAGCGGCACCTTGCTGCACTTCTGGAACTCGTTCACCATGTCCCACAGCTCGGCCGCGGACTTGTTGTGATAGCGCAGCGCGCCGGGGTGGTACGTGTCCGCCACCTTCTTGATGCCCTCGGGCGTGAAGTCCGTCACCATGTTGACGAACAGCTGTCCCACCTTCTCCTCGTCCGTCATCGAGGCGATGGTGTTTTCCACCCACTGGATGTCCTCATCGGACAGGAAATAGGGTTTTGCTTTCAGATCGACCACAGCAGTCTCTCCCTTCTTTTTTGATGTATCAAATCAGGCCGAAGCCGTACGGCTCATGGAAAGGGACGGAACCAAAGGGCGGCAAGCGCCTGTCAAAATCCCGCGCGCTTCAAGAGGAAGCGCCTCTCTGCCAAGCAGCAGGGGACGGTGCCAAAGGGCGGCAAGCGCCTGTCAAAATCGGAGGGCGCGGAGGGCCTGCTTGCGGTCGGGGGGAATGCAGCGGCTCTCGACAGCCTTCTGAATGGTCTTGTTGTGCACAAAGCGGGACAGACGCCGGTCTGTCAGATACGGCAGCGCCGCGCCGTACTGATGCGTCAGCGCCGTCGCGAAAAACCAGGCCAGCATCATGTCGATGTAATATGTGCCGCCCGGCACCGCCGCAGCCCACTCGAGCGCCGCCGGGTCGAAATCGCGCTGCACATAGAGGCGCATCGTCTCCGCCAGCGCGAAGCGCACGGCGTACTCGCGCCCGTCGTCCATCCACGCGCGCAGCCGCGCCGCCAGCTGCGGCGGACGGGACACAAACGCCTTCGGCGACAGCAGGTCGCACGTCGCCCAGTTGTCCACATAGGTGAGAAATTCGTCCAGCGCCGCCACCGCTTCGCCGTACTCGCGCAGCTCGCAGATGAGCAGGCCGTGCAGATTGTTCTCGTCGTACGTTTCGTGCGGCAGACAGCGCAAAAACGCCGCTGCGTCGTCCGTGCCGCGCAGCTCGCGCGCGAAGCGGCGCAGCGCCGGCATCCGCACGCCCAGCACCGAGGCCGGGTCCACCGCCGGCATCAGACGGCACTGAAATGCGCGGTACGCCGGGTCGGCCAGAGCCTCCAGCCGCGCGCGCACCTGTTCCGCGCCTGTCACTTGCCGTCCTCCAGCTCGTCCAGCAGATCGTCCAGCTCATCCTCCAGTGCCTCATGGCGGTCAGCCCAGCGCTCGTACGCCTCGCTCGCCATGTCCTCCGGCTCCTTCGCGTCCAGCTTCGCCAGCTTCTCGCGCACCGCGCGGATGCGCGCCTCCAGATCCGCGCCCTCGGCGGGGAACGCAATGCTCTTGCCCATCGTCAGCCTCTCTTTCCGCGCCGCTTCGCCTCGGCGAACGCGTACGCCTCGCGCATCCAGTCCATCAGTTCGTCATCTGCCTGCGACGGCTCTGTCAGCAAAATGTGGTGCGTCCAGCGGCCCGGGTACGGCTCCACCGCCACCGCGACGCGCGGCGACTCCAGCCGCCGCGCAAGCCCCACCGTCGCCACGAGGCACCGCTCCGGCCAGCCGCGCCGCCGCCGCACCGGCAGCGACGCCGCGCCGAACAGATGGCGGCCGTAAAAACTGATCTGGCTCTTCTGCACCTGCACGCGCCCGTCCGGGAACGCCGCGTCCATCCGCGCGAACAGCGCCTCGTAGATCTCGCGCTCAAGGTCTTTGCCGTCGAAGAAATGCAGCACATCCGCTTCGTAGTGTTCCGGCTTCTCCATGCAAGCGTCTCCTTTTGGATCAGAAATAATTCATCGGGTTCGTCAGCGCGCCGTTCACCGTCACCTCAAGGTGCAGGTGGTTGCCGGACGAATAGCCCGTACTGCCCACCAGCGCGATCAGCTGGCCGCGCGCGACGTTCGTGCCCGCGCCCGCCAGCAGCGCCGAACAGTGCGCGTAGCGCGTTGTCATGCCGTTGCCGTGGTCGATCAGGATATAATTGCCCCAGCTGCCGTGCCAGCCCGCCTCAATGACGGTGCCGGAATCGCACGCGTAGATGGGCGCGCCGCCCGCCGCGCAGATGTCCGTGCCGCGGTGTCCGCCCTGGCCGAACTGCGTTGTGATGTACGAGTAGTCCGGCACCGGGAACATCAGCACGCCGGAGCCCACCTGACCGGAGAACTCCACATAACCCGGGCGCTCCTTCGTGCCGATCTCAACGATCTGCGCCTGCGGCTCGCTGAGGATCTCCTCGCTGAGCACGCGCGTCTCGACCACCGTGCCGTCCACCGTCACGATGTCCGCCGTCACCTGCTTCTGCCCCGCGACGCCGCGCTGCACCGTGCGCTGCGAGCCCTCGTACAGTTCATCCGTCTCGCGCTCGATGGTCTCGTACTCGACCGC
>CALXIU010000137.1 GCA_944388415.1 uncultured Ruthenibacterium sp.
GATCACGGTCGTGATGGTCCCGAGCAATGCGCTTACCGGTGAAACCGTACGTCTGTATCTGAAAACGCTCGTCGTGATCGGACTGTGCACCATACTGGCTGTTGTGCTTGTTATGATGCTATATCGGCGATTTATGGCTCCGCTGGCGCAACTGGAACAGTCCATACGCAGCGTGGATGCCGGAAATTTGCGCGCTTATGTCAAACCACAGGGACCGGCTGAAATGGTACAGATGCTGCAAAGCTACAATACGATGCTCGACAGTATCCGGGTCAGCATGGAACAGCAGCTCGAAATGACGCGCCATAAGCAGAATCTCGAGATGCAGGTCCTGATGAGCCAGATCAATCCTCATTTCCTGTACAATACGCTTGAGACGATCGTCTGGAAGGCCGGCGAGGCCGGACGGGCCGACATCGGAAAGCTTGCGGCGAGCCTGGGCAAATTGTATCGTTTGAGCATTTCCGGCGGGCTGTTTGTTCCTCTCCGTCAGGAACTGGAACATGTGCAGATGTATATGAACATTCAAAAAAGCCGTTACGCCAACCGCGTTGCATGCGATGTGCGCATGCACGGATGCGATCCCGCCGAAGTTGAAACGCTGAAGCTCGTACTTCAGCCTATTGTGGAGAACTGCCTGTTGTACGGCATGGAGGGGCTGGACCGTACGCTGCATATCCGCATTTCGGTGCGGCGCCGCGCAGAGGTCTTGGAACTGTCGGTGACGGACAATGGGATCGGAATGGATGAAGCGGCATTGGCGGCTCTGCGGGAGCAAATCGCGCACGGCAGACGCGGCAGTGCGGAAAAAAACAGGCGCAGCACGGGAATCGGCCTGCACAACATTGAAGCGAGGCTGAAGCTGTACGCAGGGCGTAAAAGCGGCCTGACGGTTTGGAGTTTGCCGGGCGTTGGCACCTGCGTGACGCTTGAGATGCCGTGGTGCCCCACCGGAACGCCGCAGTAAAAACGAAAAGGAGCTGCCGCCGTTTATAACAGCGGCAGCTCCTTGGCTTACATGGAGTGAAATCAATAAACGCTGATTTCCCGCAGAGCTGGTTCCGCGCGCGTCGACTCGATACGAATCGTCAAATTTCTGCAGAAGACAGGCTGCTCGAGGACACAAATGCGGCGGCTTCCTACAGTCGTAAATCGTGCCGCGACATTCCCATCGGCAAGAATGCATCCGTTCTCGATGTGCTGGCCCAGAGTCAACTCCTCGCGCAGCGAAACGTAACGTGCGCAAACAGGTTTTCTGAATCGGAGAGTCAATTCGGGCACCGTTCGTCCATCGGCTCGCCAGCAGCCGGGGTGCTCCGCACGCGCACAATCTGCGCTGTGTCCCGGCGCGGAACTGTTGGTAAAAAAACAAGCTGTGAGAGCGAGGTCGCGGCTCAACCGTGACTTCAAAAGCGTACCAAGTTCCCGAAGGGCTCGCTCATCCGTTTCGGCGATTCGCCCTTCGGGGGAGGGGGACAGATTGAGCAGAAGGCTCGCGTTTCCGCCCACTGTGCGCAGATAGAGATCGAATAATTCCTCGGGCGTGCGCACACGACTGTCTTCCTCGGGGTGATAGAACCATCCGGGACGCAGCGAGGTGTCAACCTCCGCCGGATACCAAGCCAGTTCTTTTGCAGACTCGATCACTGCCCGGGAACCGAGCTCATCATCTGCTGCGCTGAAGCGGCGCGAAAAGGCTGCGTCGTCTGTTTGCTGGCTGTGCGCGGCTGTGTAATCGGGATCACGAAGTGCCGCCGGTACGACACACCATTCTGAGATTCGAACGTGTCCCGCTTCATTTCCGCACCAGCGCACGTCTGGACCGCAGATGCTGATGACCGCGTTGGGCTGCAGCTCACGGATCAGCGCATAGAAAGCTGGCCAATCATATGATTGAACACGCCCGCCCGGTCCCTCCCCACAGGCCCCGTCCAGCCAGACGCAAAACAAATCGCCGTAATGGGTCAGCAATTCTCTTAGCTGTGCCAGATAAAAAGCGTTGTAGGCCGCGCCGCTTCCATAAGAGGTTTCATGTCTGTCCCAAGGAGAGAGGTATACGCCTAAGCGAAGCCCGGCGTTGCGGCATGCTTCGGCGACTTCTCTCACAACATCGCCTTGACCGTTTTTCCAGGGGCTTTCCGCGACGCTGTAAGATGTGTGGAGGCTCGGCCAGAGACAGAACCCATCGTGATGTTTGCATGTCAGGATCAGTCCTCGCATCCCGGCGGATGCCGCTGCGCGGACCCACTGTGCGGCATCCAAGTGTTTCGGATGAAACAGCGAGGGCGAAGCGGTTCCGTCGCCCCATTCAAGTCCGGTAAACGTATTCATCCCAAAGTGGATAAATCCGTAGAATTCCATACTGTGCCAGTTCAACTGGCGTTTGCTCGGAACGACAGATGCGGCCCGCTGCACAGCGGGAGAGAGAATGTCCATAGTTTCATCTCCTTTTTTCGGATGACAACAGTATAGACTTGGCCGGCGGCAGATGTATATGTGCTGAAGTTGACATTGATCGTCAGGATTTGCACAAGGACAAAAAATGCGGATGGAAGCGAAGAACAGCCTATGTGCAGGGGCGGAGGGATGGGATAGAATGAGGGTGTCAACAGGAGGCGCGCAGATCCTGAGAGAAGCAAGTGAAAGAATAAGGATTTTAAGGAGGAAGCAGAGAAGATGAAAAAGGCGATCACACTGGCCCTCGCGGCGATGATGACGGCGACGACGCTCGCGGGCTGCGCCGGCGGCGCGAGTTCGAGCGGGGCGCAGAGCTCCGGCAGCGGAAGCGCGGCGGCGGCAGACCCGAGCAAGCCTTACGCGGGCGTGACGCTGCACTACGCGGCGACGGATACGGAGGCGACGGGCCCGGAGATGCAGGACATCGTGGCGATGGTGAAGGAGAAGACGGGCATCAACATCGAGTTCACGATCATTCCGAAGGCGGACACGGGCGAGGTGGACAAGCGGCTGGTGAGCCTGCAGGCGGGCGACGAGCTGGACCTGATCTACGGGACGACGGCGCAGCTGAAAGTCTTCTATGACGCGGGCGTGCTGACGCCGGTGGACGAGCTGGCGGAGGCCGCGGGATACGACATGGAAGCGGTGTTCGGGGACAGCCTGCCGGTGTATGACGACGGACAGACGTACGGACTGCCGGCGTTCAACGATATCTGGTGCACGTTCGTCAACACGAAGGTGTTCGAGGAAGCGGGCGTGGAAGTCCCGTCCGCGGAAGGCTGGACGTGGGAGAAGTACATCGAGACGGCCGAAAAGCTGACGAACGCGGACGAGGAGATCTACGGCTCGCTGATGCTGGACTACGACGCGTACAACTACATGTACGGCCTGCAGAACGGCGCGGAGCACTACAAGGCGGACGGCACGGCGAACTATGACGACGAGCGGTTCAAGGAGAGCGTGGAGTTCTTCTACAGCCTCGGCAACGACCTGAAGATCCAGCCGGACATCACGACGTACAAGGCGGGCGTGTATCCGTGGAACGCGTTCACGTCGACGGGCGTGGCGAACGAGGACGGCAGCTATGACAACGCGCAGTTCGGCATGTTCGTGTGCGGCGGCTGGGTGGCGTCGATGCTGCCGGACGCGGAGAAGTATCCGCGCGACTGGACGTGTACGATCCTTCCGATGCCGTATCCGGAAGGACAGGAGCCTTCGACGCTGGCAGTGACGGGATGCTACGCGATCCCGGCGACGTCGCAGAACAAGGAAGCGGCGTTCGAGGCGCTGAAGTGCATCGCGGAGAACCAGTACACGCTGGGCTACGGCCGCGTGCCGGCTCGAGTGGATCTGACGGACGATCAGATCATGGATTACATCGAGAACAACATGGTCCCCACGTATGAGGCGACGGACGGCATTTCGGCGGAGGCTCTGAAGGCGGCGTGGTTCGACAACAGCCGCGGCATCCTGTCGGAAAAGGTCGTAGGCACGGCCGACACGACGATCAGCCAGATCTGGGTGGACGAGTGCCTGCTGTACGGCATGGGCCAGCAGGACATCGACACGACGATGCAGAAACTGCAGGATCGCGCCAACGCGGCCATTCAGGAGGCTGGCATGGCGTGACGAACGAGGTCACAGACCGAAACCGGAGCCGCCGCCCCTGAGGCGGCGGCTCCTTCTTGTGGAGACGATCTCATGGCGCGCACTGCCGTCAAAGCAAAACACAAAATGACGCGGACGGAAATGAGGATGATTTAAAGATGAATGATCGAGAACTGCTGCCGCGCCGCGGCCGATTTTACAAGGCAAATCTGCACTGCCATACGGTATTGTCGGACGGACACTGGACGCCTGAGCAGGTCAAGAGAGAGTATCAAAAGCGCGGATACTCTGTTGTGGCTTTTACAGATCACAGGCATTACGGCTGGCATCCTGAATTGTTGGACGAGGATTTTGTCCCGCTTGCGGCTTTTGAAGCGGATCTCAACGAGCCGTTCCGAAAGCCGGATGATTTTCAGCGCGTGCGAACTTATCATATCAATTTTTATGATACCGACCCGGCTTCGCGAAAGGGATTTTCTGCGCTTCAACCGCCGCAGCGCTATGGTGATATCCACAGTCTGAATCAGTTCCTTTTTGAAATGAACGAGCAGGGGTTTCTCTCATGCTACAATCATCCGTATTGGTCTTTGCAAAGTACAGATGATTATCGGGATTTGTGCGGCTGCTTTGCAATGGAGATCTATAATCACGGCTGCGAACTGGATGGTTTGTACGGCTTTGCGCCGCAGGCGTACGACGAGATGCTGCGGGCGGGAACGCGTCTGTTCTGCCTCGCTACGGATGATAATCACAACACATATGCGCCCGGCGATCCCAAATGTGATTCCTTCGGAGGATTTACAATGCTGCGCATGGAAAAACTCGACTACGCGTCTGTGATCGAAGCGCTCAGAAGAGGGGACTTTTACTGTTCGTTCGGCCCTGAGATCCAGGAACTGGCCATTGCCGGGAATGAATTGTATGTGCAGTGCAGTCCTGTGGAGAAAATTTATGTCATCACGCAGGGCCGCCGCTGCATGATGCAGCTTGCCGAACCGGGACGGACTGTAACAGAAGCGGTGTTCCCCCTGCGCGGCGATGAAGGATACCTCCGTGTAGACTGTCGTGACGCGCTGGGCCGCCACGCTTGTTCCAACGCCTATTTTCTTGATGTGCTGTGATGAAAAGAATGATGAAACGTGTTCGCTGTGCGCGTCTGCAAACACCTCGGCAGGGCGCGGCGCTGTTCTTGCTTTGCTGGGCCGCTTACGCTGCTGCATACGTTGGCCGTTATAATTATTCAGCGGTGATGGGAGCCATGACGGCAGAGGGGGTGCTCAGCCTTCAGGCGGCTGGCGCGCTGTCAACGGGATATTTTGTGTGTTATGCAGCCGGACAGATCCTCAGCGGAATGGCATGTCAGTTTGTCGACCCTTATGCAATGGTTTTCTCAGGCCTCGCTCTTTCCGGAGTGTGCAATCTTGGAATGGCGGCTGTTCCGGCGGCGGGTATGGCGGTCCTCTGGGCGGCGAACGGTATCTTTCAAGCGATGGCCTGGCCGCCGATCGTGCGTTTGTTTGCCGAAAGTATGCCGCTTGAGCAGCAAAAACGCGCGTGTGTCAGCATCAATTCAACGACCCCGGCGGGAACGCTCGCTTCGTATGCGGCATGTGCCGCACTGCTGGCAGTGACCGGATGGCGTATGGCGTTCATTGGCTGCGGACTTGCCCTGCTTGTGATGGCGGGCGTATGGATGGCCGGAGCGCATCCTTTGCGCAGCGCAGCTCCGCCGGAAACGATTCTGGCGGAAACGAGGGCGCCGCAGACGCCAAAATCTCCGACCGGAATATCCGCGCTGCTGGCGGCGGGAATGCCCGCGCTTGCGATCCCTGTTGCGCTTCACGGTGCGCTCAAAGACGGCATGACAAGCTGGGTGCCAAGCATGGTGCAGACGAATTTTTCCGTCAGCCCGTCGCTTTCTGCGGCGGTGTCGATGGTCCTGCCCGTCGTCAATCTGACGGGGGCATATCTTGCGGGATGGCTGGACCGGCGAGTGTTTCACAATGAGATCAAAACGGCCGCAGCTCTTTTTGCAGCAGCGGCGGCCGCGCTGGCGTTCCTTCCGTTGGCTGTCCGCTTCAGCCTGACGGTGTCGCTTTTGCTTTTGGCGTTGACCACTGCCGCAATGCTTGGCATCAATACGCTGTTTATCAACGTCATTCCTGTCCGCATCGGAAGGTCGGGCGGCGCGGCGGCGCTGTCCGGATCGCTCAACGCTGTCACCTATCTGGGCGCTGCTGCGGCGACATGGGGAGTCGGCGCTGCGGCAGGGACGTGGGGCTGGAGCGCCGTATTTGTGCTTTGGTTGGCGATGGCGGCTGTTTCATTTGCCGTGGCGTCGCTATACATTCGCCGGTGGAGCGCTTTTTCTGCAGGAAGAGCCGGCCTGAAGTGACAAAATTGAATTTGGAGGAAACAAGATGAGTGAATGGAAAACGACCGGCCGCGTCACGATCCCGACGAACCTGGACGTGGTGCCCGAGACGATCGAAGTGCTGAAGAAATGGGGCGCGGATGCGATCCGCGACTGCGACGGCACCGAGTTCCCGGAGGAACTGACGAAGGTCGGCGCGAAGATCTACTCCACCTATTACACCACCCGCAAGGACAACGCGTGGGCGAAGGCGAACCCCGACGAGGTGCAGCAGTGCTACATCTCCACCGCCTTTTACACGGCCGCGGAGGGCGCGCTGTCCATCCGCCTGATGAAGGGCATCTCGGACGAGCTGCTCGAGGTCAACACCCGCGACGACATCAAGCGCTGGTGGGAGGTCATGGACCGCACGACGGGCGAGCCCATCCCGGCGGACGCGTGGCGGTACGAGGACGGATGCGTCGTCATCGACGAGCCCGCGCCGTTCCACGACTACTCCGTCAGCTTCCTCGCGTACCTCATCTGGGACCCGGTGCACATGTACAACGCCGTCGTCAACGACTGGAAGAACTTCGAGCACCAGATCACGTTCGACGTCCGCCAGCCCAAGACGCACAAGTTCACGATGGAGCGCCTGCGCAAGTTCATCGCCGATCACCCGTACGTGAACGTCATCCGCTACACGACGTTCTTCCACCAGTTCACGCTGGTGTTCGACGAGCTCAAGCGTGAGAAGTACGTCGACTGGTACGGCTACTCGGCGTCCGTGTCGCCGTACATCCTCGAGCAGTTCGAGAAGGAGGCCGGCTACAAGTTCCGCCCGGAGTACATCATTGACCAGGGCTACTACAACAACCAGTACCGGATGCCGTCGAAGGAGTTCAAGGACTTCCAGGCGTTCCAGCGCCGCGAGGTCGCGAAGCTGGCGAAGGAAATGGTGGACATCACGCACGAGCTGGGTTGCGAGGCGATGATGTTCCTCGGCGACCACTGGATCGGCACCGAGCCGTTCATGCCGGAGTTCGCGTCCATCGGACTCGACGCGGTGGTTGGCAGCGTGGGCAACGGCTCGACGCTGCGCCTGATCTCCGACATCCCCGGCGTGAAGTACACCGAGGGCCGCTTTCTGCCGTATTTCTTCCCCGACACGTTCCACGAGGGCGGCGACCCCGTCCGCGAGGCGAAGGAGAACTGGGTCACGGCGCGCCGCGCCATTTTGCGCAAGCCGATCGACCGCATCGGCTACGGCGGATACCTGAAGCTGGCGCTCGACTTCCCGGAGTTCATCGAATATGTGGAGAGCGTGTGCAACGAGTTCCGCGAGCTGTACGAGAACGCCAAGGGCACGACGCCGTACTGCGTCAAGACCGTGGCCGTGCTGAACGGCTGGGGCAAGTGCCGCAGCTGGGGCTGCCACATGGTGCACCACGCGCTGTATCAGAAGCAGAACTACGGCTACGCCGGCGTCATCGAGGCGCTGTCGGGCGCGCCGTTCGACGTGAAGTTCCTCAGCTTTGACGACGTGAAGGCCGATGCGCACGTGCTCGACGGTGTGGACGTCGTCATCAACGTGGGCGACGCGGACACGGCGCACACGGGCGGCGCTGTCTGGGAGGACCCGGACATCTCGTCCGCCATCAAGGGCTTCGTGCACCGCGGCGGCGGCTTCATCGGCGTCGGTGAGCCCACCGGCCACCAGTATCAGGGCCGCTTTTTGCAGCTGGCGGGCGTGCTGGGCGTCGAGAAGGAGACGGGCTGCACGCTCGGCTACGACAAGTACAACTGGGACGAGCACCGCGGTCACTTCATCCTTGCGGACGTGAAGGATGATGTCGACTTCGGCGAGGGCAAGAAGAGCATCTACGCGCTCGAGGGCGCGGAGGTGCTCGTGCAGCGCGAGAAGGAAGTGCAGATGGCGGTCAACGAGTTTGGCGCGGGCCGCGCCGTCTACATCAGCGGTCTGCCGTATTCGTTCGAGAACAGCCGCGTGCTGTACCGCAGCGTGCTGTGGTCGGCGCACAGCGAGGGAGAGCTGGAGAAGTGGTATTCGTCGAACTACAACGTCGACGTGCACGCGTATGTGAAGAACGGCAAGTACTGCGTCGTGAACAACACGTACGAGCCGCAGGACACAACCGTCTACAAGGGCGACGGCTCGAGCTTCGAGCTGCACCTCGACTCCAACGAGATCAAGTGGTACGAGAT
>CALXIU010000138.1 GCA_944388415.1 uncultured Ruthenibacterium sp.
GCCGCACAGCGGGCTGCGCTTGATGTTCACCGCCGGGCCGAGCACCGTGTGCAGTTTCTCGGCGCGCGCTTCCTCGCCGAGATGATCGCCCAGCGAGCGGATCAGCTCCCGGTCAAAGCTTGCGGCCAGCGCCGCGCCGGACGGGAAGCACACGGCGGGGATGCTGTCGTTCAGTCCGACATGGTCCGATTCCTTCGCCTGTTTGCGCAGACCATGCGGGCCGTCGCTCATCATGATGGACGGCAAGCCCAGACGCTCCACCGCTTCCGTCCACCAGAAACCATGGCCGGAACAGAGCGCGGCTTTTTCTTCCAGTGAAAGATTTTCAAGCAAAAAGGGAATGTTCAACATGTTTATCCGCTCCTTTGTGACATCCGCCGCATAGCAGGTGTTTTTTTCATGATACAGGATACCGCCGCCAACCGTCAAGGACAGGGCGTTCAGAAGACGTAAAAAATGCGGTGCGGAACTGTTCGTCCCGCACCGCATTTTCGCTCTTTTCCTCAGTCTGCATCTGTATAGATCATGTCGATTTTCTGAACAAAATCCTCCAAAATCATGCGAAGCTGATGTTGCTTGGAAGCTTCCTTGGAATTGTCCAGCGAAGACACAAGATCCGCAATGGAAATGTTGAATGCCGCTGCCAGTTTGTCTAGCGTCTCAATGGTTGCGCGGCTTGAACCCTTTTCCAGCAAAACAACGTATGAGACGTGCAGATCGGCGTATTCGGCCAGCATTTCCTGCGTCCAACCGCGGCTTTGACGCAAAAGCCGAATCTTTTTTCCCAGTGCGATCGTAATTTCACTCATATGCTCAGTCCTCTTTGGTTAATAGAATAGCACGTACATATGCATTTATTTAAGAGATTGTATGCGATAAAATTACGAATATATTATATATGTAATTTTTTACCTTTTTTGATTTGGACGAGAACTGACAAAACAGCGAGCTTTGACGGATGCTGCACGAGGGAGAAATACGGTGGAAAACGGCGCGGCCGTCTTGCCGCGTGGCTGCAAATACACTATAATAAATGCAAAATCATGCGCGGGGAGGGTACGTCGTGCGGGTGACGGTTTTGATGGAAAATGCTGCGGATGCCCCAGGGTTTGCGGCGGAACACGGATTGAGCCTTTGGATCGAGACAGCGGGCCGCCGCATCCTGTTTGATATGGGGGCGTCGGACGCGTTCGCGGAAAATGCCGCGCGCCTCGGGATCCGTCTTGAGGACGCGGACTGGGCCGTTATTTCGCACGGCCACAACGACCACGGCGGAGGCCTGCGCCGCTTCCTTTTGGAGAACAGTCATGCGCCCGTGTACGTCAGCCGCTTCGCATTTGAGCCGCACGGCAACGCGCGCGGGGCGGATATCAGTCTCGACCCGCAGCTGCGCTCATCGCCGCGCATCCGCTTTGTGGACGGCGGCGCGTGCCTCGCGGACGGACTGGAGCTGACGTCCTGCCGCGGCTGCGAGCCGTCGTTCTTCGCCGACAACTTCGGCCTGACGGCGTGCGGCGAGCCGGATGATTTCCGGCATGAGCAGTATCTGATCGTCACGGAGAACGGACGGAGGATCGTGTTCAGCGGATGTGCGCACCGGGGCGCTGTCAACATTGCGCGCTGGCTGAAACCGGATGTGCTCGTCGGCGGCTTTCACTTCCATCGCGTCGATCCCGCATCTCAGCTTCTCCGGGACGCAGCCAGCGCCCTGCTCGCGACAGGAGCCGACTTCTGGACGGGGCACTGTACTGGACAGGCGCAGTATACCGTGTTGAAAGAAAAAATGGGCGCCCGCCTGCACGAGCTTCATGCCGGCCGGACGGTTCGGCTGTGCGAATGAAATGCGGGTCTGCCCGAGGTGATCGGAATGGAATTGGTTCTCATTGTGGCTGTGCTTGTCGCTGCCATTGCGGCAAACGCAATCGAAAAAATGATGCGCCGCAGAAAATTGCGCCGCTCGATCGCCGCTGCGTTCGGCGTGCGGGCGACGGGGGAGACGAACCCCTACTACGCGGCCAGCTTCTGGCGTGCCTATGAAAGAAAGGAGAAGATTTCCGACGCGCTGGACGACGCGACGTGGGATGATCTGGAACTGGACGCGGTGTTCGCTGCTGTCAACAGCTGCGGGAGCGCCGTGGGCGACTTGTGGCTGTATGCGGCTCTCCGCACGCGGGGCGCCGTGCACGGCGCGGAATGGGACGATCTGCTAACGGCATTTGAGGGGAACGAGCAGCTGCGCCTCGATGCTCAAATGCTGTTTCACGCGCTTGGACACAGCGGCGGCACCTGCCTTGAAACGGTTTTGTTTTCGCCCGAGCGGCTGCGGCTTCCCAAAAGCGGGCTTCTGCTCATGCTGGCGGTATTCCCCTTGCTGACAGTTTTCGTGTGGCCGTTTTCAGGTGTGGCCGCGGGACTTACACTCACAGTGTTGACGGCGGCTGTCAATTTTGGACTGACGCTCTATCTGCGCAGCCGGACGGGCAGCGGTTTTGTTTCCATGTGCCGTTTTTTGTCTGTGCTCGGCTGCGCGAAGCGCCTTGCGCCGCGCCTTCGAAAGACGCTGCCCGAGGCAGCAAGAGCGTTGGAGCATGCGGCGAAACGCTTTGACAGCCTCGGCCTGCCTGCCTCGGTCATCCGCTTTGGGGATGTGTGTATGCAGATGGGCGTGCCGGATCTCTCCGCCGTTTTGCTCCTTCCAGTCGTCAGCTATCTGTGGATGATCCGCCGGATGGAGCGGCGCTCGCAGGATGCGTGCGCGCTCGTACTCGCGCTGGGCGAGGTCGACGCGGCCATCTCCATTTTGTCGCTGCAAAAGATGCTGCCGTACTGGTCAAAGCCGGAGTTTACTGAAAAGCTCAGCATGGAGTTCACGGACGCGTATCACCCTCTTTTGGAGAATCCCGTCCCGAGCAGCGCGCGGTTTGACCGCGGCGCGCTGTTTACCGGCTCGAACGCGTCTGGAAAGTCTACCTTCATCAAGACAGCGGCGCTCAACTGCCTGTTCGGACAGAGCTTCGGCCTTTGCTTTGCGCGCCGGTTGCGAGCGGCGAGGGCGCTTCTTCTCAGCTCGATGACGCACCGGGATGATATCCTCGCGGGTGAGAGCTACTTTACTGCCGAGCTGCGTCGCGTGCGCAGCATTCTGGAGACTGTGCGCGGCGGACGGCCCTGTCTGGTGTTTGTCGACGAACTTCTGCGCGGTACCAATACTCTGGAGCGCATCTCTGCGTGCTGGGCGGTGCTGCGTGCGCTGAGCGATGCCGGTGCACTGGTGCTGGCGGCGACGCACGATCTTGAGCAGACAAGGCTTCTGTCGGATCGCTTTGACAATTTTCATTTTGGCGAGTCGTTCGAAGATGGTCAGGTGCGCTTTGATTACACGCTTCGCGCCGGACCGACGCGCACGCGCAACGCGCTGGCGCTGATGCGCGCGATGGACTATCCCGATGCGGTCTGCGACGGAGCCGACCTGTTGCTCCGGTCGTTTGAGACGACGGGCACGTGGGCCGCGCCGGAAGAATTACGCTTGCATTCGCCCGGCAAAAATGCTATCATCGGGGCGAAAGAAAGGGGAGAAGAGCATGTTTGAAACCTGTATTTTTGATTTGTACGGCACGCTTGTGGACATCCATACAGACGAGAATACGCCGTTCCTGTGGGGGAAACTCGCCGCTTTTTATGGGTTTTACGGCGCGCGCTACGAACCGCAGGAGCTTCGCGCCGCGTATGAGCGCCTGACGAAGGAACTCCAGTCGGGCAAAGAGGGCATCCGGCACGACGCGCATGAGGCGTGCCCGGAAATTGAGATCGAGGAGGTCTTTGCCCGTCTGTTCGCTGAGAAGGGATGCGCGGCAGATGAAACGCTCGCCATCCATGCGGGGCAGTTTTTCCGCATTCTCTCCTTGGATTATTTCCGTCTGTACGACGGCACGCTGCAAATGCTCGACGCGCTTCGGAAGGCCGGCAAGCGCGTGTACCTTCTCTCGAACGCGCAGCGCATCTTCACGGAGTACGAGATGAACGCGCTGGGGCTGACGAAGTATTTCGACGGCATTTTCATCTCCTCCGAGCACGGCGTCAAAAAGCCGGACGTGCGCTTCTTTGAAAAGCTGCTCAAGCGGTACAATATCCCGCGGGAGACGGCTGTGATGATCGGCAACGACGGCGTGTGTGACGTTGAGGGAGCAAAGCGCGCCGGGCTTGCCACCGTGTACATTCACTCGAATATCTCACCGAATGAGACGGGCGTGCAGGCGGACTATGTTCTCGACCACATGGATATGGACCGCGTGCGCTGCATCCTGCTGGGAGAAGAACGCTGAACAAAAGAACTCCCCGTCCGGCGAGGACGGGGAGTTCTTCTCTGCACGTTCAAAGATGTTTGCATTCGCGGAACAGCAGCACCGCGCCGCCTGCGATACATCCGATGCCGAGTGCGAGGACGCCGAAGCGCCACGTCGTGAACAGATATGTGGCGTACGGCCCCAGACCGGGGTACCACTCCTGATACGGCTGATACGTTTCGATCAGTGACGAGAGCAGAGCAAACACGGCGAGCACGGCGCCCAGCACAAGGACTGCCGCACAGACGGCGATGCGAAACCGTGCTCTTGCACGTGCGGATGCGCTTTCGGATTCGGCGGGCGCTTCGGATGAAGCTGTGCAGGCGGGCCCGCCGCCGAAAAGCAGATGATCGGCACTGACGCCAAGGCAGACGCACAGACGCTGAAAGCGTTCCATATCCGGCGCGGCCTCGCCAGTTTCCCTTAGTTAAAGATATTGTTGGGTATCTCAAGATATGTCATTCGATTTTGCCGATAAAGCGGTAGAAGATTTCTACCTCCTGTTCCCGGCTTCCGTCCTCACTTTTGACCGCTTCATGGATAAGGATTTTTTCAATCAGCGTATTCAGAAGTTCAGCCGTCAATTCTGTGG
>CALXIU010000139.1 GCA_944388415.1 uncultured Ruthenibacterium sp.
AATTCCAGCTGTCCTCGATTTTCTGCGTTCTTTACCAGCATTTTTCTCACCCTGCTCCATTATACCGCATTTCTTCCCTTTATACGACAAAAAGGCCACCGAAAGGTGACCTTTTTCGACAAGCTGACGGGGCGCGTCCTGTCGGACGCGCCCCGCCTTTTTCGTTTTTCAGATGCCCGCCAGAGCGTGCAGCATCTGGCCGAAGATCTCGTCGCCCTTGTCGATGAAGCGGCGGCGGATCATCTCCGCGCTCTCGCGGTTCGGAACGTACAGCGAGCACGAGAACACCTCGCCGCCCACGTCTTCGATGTAGCAGCGCACCATGAAGCCCTCGCCGGACGGCGTGATCTGCGCCTTGTGCTGCGCCTCTTTGCGGATGAATTGCTGCACCGTCACCGCCGCCCGTATGGCCGCCTCCCGCACCGTCAGCGGCACCTGTTTCGACAGCGAGCGAGCCACCTCCTCGCCGGGGGGCAGCAGGCGGTAGCGTCCGTTTTTCAGCTCCGCGAGCCCGCGCTCGCACAGCTGCGACAGCGCGCTGGCAAGCTCAAAATAATTCACCAGCTCCTCGCCCAGCAGCGCCCGCTCGATCTCGTCCTGCGAAAGCGGTTCCGGCACGTTCTGCATCAGATAACACAGCAGAATGCGGATGTCGCTTGAATTGTTCAGCCCGCCCGGCTTGACGCCCGCGGTGAAGGCATTGTTTGCCATAATGCACCCCCTGAGTTGCGGTGCGGCATTGTCCGCCGCTTTTCTCTATTTTACCGCAAAGGGGGCTGTGCGTCAAATACCGTCTCGATCACGCGGGAACACACGCCGGGGGAATACCGCCAGCGCTCCAACCGTCCTGTCTGTGGCGAAAAGCGCAGCGGGAGCCGGAAGCCCTCCTCCTCCAGCACGTTCAGCACCGCCAGCTTGATCTTCATCTTTTCCGGAAGGATGCTCTTGATGAACACGCTCACGAGCGCCCCCTCGCGCAGATCGTCCGACGGCTCGGCCAGCCCGGACAGATTTGGCGCCAGCTCGATGAACACGCCGTACGGCTCTGCCGAGCGCACCACGCCCAGCACCGTCTCGCCCGGTGCAAAGCGCGCGGCGTTTTCCTCCCACGTTCCCAGCAGCTCTTTCATCGTCAGGACGAGCCGCCCCTGCGCGTCGCGGCCCTTGACGGCACACAGCACGTCCTCGCCCGCGCGCACGCGGTCGCCCGCCGACGCGATGCGCGACACCGACAGGCAGTCCACCGGGATCAGCGCCGGGATGCCGCACCCGACGTCGCAAAAAGCGCCGAACGTCTCCGTGCGCGTCACGCGGCACGGCACGATCTCGCCCGGCTCGAGGCGATCGAGATATTCTTCCCGGCACCGGCGCTGCACCGCCGCGCGGGAGAGGTAAAACAGCGGCGTCCCGGAGTCCACCTCGACGTGCGTGATCACAAAGCACACCGGCCGCCCGACGCGCGTCACCAGTGCGATGTCCCGCACGCGGCCGTCGGCCGCGCCGTCCGCGCATTCGTCGTGCGGCATCACGGCCGGGAACCCGCCGATCCGGAAGCGCAGGCTCTTGTCCGCGCCGAACGAGAGCGCGCGCGATTCCAGGATCGTCCCCGCGCGCATCGCCTCCAGCAGCTCGTCATATCCCGCATCGTCGCACACCGCGCGGCGCCCCTCGGCAGAAAAGCACATGGTCCATCATCCTCGCTTTGTTCATTTGCCACTACTATATGCGGCGGTGCGCGGGGATTTGCTATTTTTTCTGTGATGCGCTATACTATAATGGAATTTGTCCGGTAGACGGAAAGGGAGGCTTGGAGCATGGACGTCCGTGTCGGAGACGTGATCCTCACGAAGAAACCGCATCCGTGCGGCGCCGGCTCGTTTCTGGTGCTGCGCGTCGGCGCAGATTTCCGCATCCGCTGCGAGAAATGCGGCCGTGAGGTGATGGTCGCGCGCAGCAAGATCGAAAAGAACATCAAGAAGGTCATGCGGGACGGCGAGACGCTGTAGCGGTTCCTGTGTTTTGACGCATAGAACAGAGGAACGGAGAATACAGTGATGTTTGATAAATTGCAGGCCGTGCGCCAGCGCTTTGAGGAGATCGGCATCCGGCTCCAGTCGCCGGATGTCGCGGCCGACAACGCGCAGTACCGCAGCCTGATGAAGGAATACCACCGCCTCGAGCCTGTCGCGGAGTGCTATACGCGGTATGAGGCGGCAAAGTCTGCATACGATCAGGCGGACGAACTGCTTGGAGAGAGCGGCCTCGATCCCGAACTGCGCGAGCTGGCGCAGGAGGAATACGTCTCGCAGAAGGAGGCACTGCGCAAACTGGAATCGGAGCTGCGAGAGCTTCTGCTGCCGCGCGACGAAAACGACGACCGCAGCGTCATCGTCGAGATCCGCGGCGGCGCGGGCGGCGAGGAGGCGGCGCTGTTCGCGCACAGCCTCACGCGCATGTATATGATGTACGCGCAGCAGCGCGGCTTCACCATCGAGGTGCTGAGCCTCAACGAGACGGAACTTGGCGGCACGAAGGAGATCAGTTTCTCTGTCGAGGGCGAGGGCGCGTACAGCCGCTTCAAATTCGAGAGCGGCGTCCACCGCGTCCAGAGCGTGCCGGAGACAGAGACGCAGGGTCGCGTGCACACGTCCACCGTCACCGTCGCCGTGATGCCGCAGGCCGAGGAGGTGGAGGTCGAACTCGACCCCGCCGACCTCCGCATCGACACGTTCCGCTCGTCCGGCGCGGGCGGCCAGCATATCAACAAGACCTCGTCCGCCATCCGCGTCACGCACCTGCCCACAGGCATGGTCGTGGAGTGTCAGGACGAGCGCAGCCAGTACAAGAACAAGGACAAGGCGCTGCGCGTGCTGCGCAGCCGCCTGCTTGCGCAGAAACAGGCCCAGCAGGACGCGCGCATCGCCGCCGAGCGGAGGAGCCAGGTCGGCACCGGCGACCGGTCCGAGCGCATCCGCACGTACAATTTCCCGCAGGGCCGCGTCACGGACCACCGCATCGGCCTGACGCTGTACCGGCTGGATTCCATCATGAACGGCTCGCTCGACGAGCTGGTGGAGGCGCTCATCACGGCCGACCGGGCCGAAAAACGCAAGGCCTCCGCGGAGGAAGAACCATGAACACACAGCTCTGCGCCGTCACGCCCGACTCCGTCGAGCGCGCAGCGGCGCTTTTGAAACGGGGCGAGGTCGTCGCCATCCCCACCGAGACGGCCTACGGCCTCGCCGCGAACGCGCTCGACGACGCGGCGGTGGCGAAGATCTTCGCCGCAAAGGGGCGTCCGCAGGACAACCCGCTCATCTCGCATATCTCGAGCCTCGATATGCTGCCGCTCATTGCGCGCGACGTGCCGGACGATGCGCTGCGCCTCGCGCGCGCGTTCTGGCCCGGCCCGCTGACGATGATCCTTCCGCGCGGTGAGCGCGTGGCGGACTCCGTCTGCGCCGGCCTCGACACCGCCGCCGTGCGCATGCCGTCGCACCCGGCGGCCCGCGCAGTCATCGAGGCGTGCGGCCTGCCGCTGGCCGCGCCGTCAGCCAACCTCTCCGGCAGTCCCAGCCCGACGACGGCCACCGACGTGCTGGCCGACATGGACGGCCGCGTCCCGCTGATCCTCGACGGCGGCGCGTGTGAGGTGGGCGTCGAGTCCACCGTCGTGTCGCTCACCGGGCCGGTCCCCGTGCTGCTGCGCCCGGGCCGCGTGACGAAGGAGCAGCTCGAAGAGACGCTCGGCCGCGAGGTCGAGCTCTCCGGCGCGGTCGTCAGCCGCCTGAAGGAGGGCGAGGTCGCCCGGTCGCCCGGCATGAAATACAAGCACTACGCGCCGAAGGCGCAGGTCATCATCGTGCGCGGAGCGTTTGAGCATTACCGCGACTACGTGCGCGCCGAGGCGGGCGAGGGTGACTGGTGCCTGTGCTTCGACGGCGAGGAGGCGGCGCTCGCGCCAGTGCCGTGCGTCGCGTACGGCGCGGCGGACGACGACGGATCGCAGGCGCACGCGCTCTTTTCCGCGCTGCGCGCGCTAGACTCGCACGGCGCAAAGCGGGCGTTCGCGCGCTGCCCGCACGAGACGGGCGTCGCGCTTGCCGTGTACAACCGTCTGCTGCGCGCGGCCGCGTTCCGGGTGGTGGACGTATGAAGGTCGTGGCGCTGACAGGCCGCTCCGGCTGCGGCAAGAGCACGGTGGCGGCGTTTTTTCGCGCGCAGGGGCTTCGGGTGATCGACGCGGACCTTATCGCGCGTCAGGTCGTGGAGCCCGGCAGCCCGACGCTCGAAGCGCTGGCGCAGGCGTTCGGCGCGGACATCCTCGATGAGAACGGCGCGCTGCGCCGCCGCGAGCTCGCGGCCCGCGCGTTTTCCGCGCCCGGCGGGGCCGAAAAGCTCACCGGGATCACGCACCCCGCCATCATCGCCGAGCTGAACCGGCTTCTGGACGAGGCGCGCGCGGCGGGCGAAGCGTTCGCGCTCGTCGACGGCGCTGTCATCATCGGCGCGCCGTTCGAACGGTTCTGCGACGAGTTCATCGTCGTGACCGCCCCTGAGGAGGAGGCGGCGGCGCGCATCGCCGCGCGGGACGGCATCCCGCCCGAACAGGCGCGCGCGCGCCTTGCGTCGCAGACGCCGGAGACGGCGCTCTGCGCCCATGCGGACTACATCATCCACAACGGCGGGACTCCCGAGCTGCTGTTGCGGCGCGCGCGGGAGGTGCTGTCGTCACTGATGGGAGAAACA
>CALXIU010000140.1 GCA_944388415.1 uncultured Ruthenibacterium sp.
GCGACTTCCTTGCGCTTGACCGTCTTGAGATTTTCCAGTTCATCTTCCATCGCCTTGAGCCCGGCGTACGTCACAAGAATTTCTTTGTTCACGTTGTCTCATGCTCCTTCTGGGGACAGAATCTTGCAAAGTCCCATGCAATGTGCACTATTATATAGGTTTTATAAGTTCTTGTCAAGTAGATTCGCAACTTTTGTGGAACTTGCCGCTTTTCACGTACGAACAGGAGCGCCCGGCGTGCGGGCGCTCCTGAAATAAAGTCTGATCATTCCTCGTCGGACTTCGTGTCCATGAACTTCTTCGCTTCCTCGATGACCTTGGCCTCGAGGTTGGAGGGAAGCGGCTCATAGCGCACGAACTCGAACGTAAACGTGCCGCGTCCCTGCGTGAGCTGGCGCAGATACGTCGTGAAGTCGCCCATCTCAGCCTCGGGCACCTCGGCCTCGACCTTCTGCATGCCGTCCTCGTCCGGATGCATGCCCAGCACGCGGCCGCGGCGCTTCGTGACCTCGCCCATGATGTCGCCCGTCTGGTCGCCGGGGATGACAACGTTCAGCGTGCCGACCGGCTCGAGCAGGATGGGGCCGGCCTCGGGCAGCGCGGCCTTGTACGCCAGTTTCGCGGCCAGCTTGAACGCCATTTCAGACGAATCGACCGGGTGATAGCTGCCGTCGAGCAGCGTCGCCTTCAGTCCGACGACGGGATATCCCGCCAGCACGCCGTGGCGCACGGCCTCCTGCAGGCCCTTCTCAACAGCCGGGAAGTAGTTCTTCGGCACGGAGCCGCCGAACACCTTCTCTTCAAAGACGAAATCGCCGTCCTGCGTGGGCTCAAACTCGATCCACACGTCGCCGAACTGGCCGTGGCCACCCGTCTGCTTCTTGTGGCGGCCCTGCGCCTTGCACTTTTTGCGCAGCGACTCACGGTATGCGATGCGCGGCTGCGTCAGCGAGATCTCAACGCCGAACTTCGCCTTGAGCTTGGCGCACACAACGTCCAGATGCTGCTCGCCGAGGCCCGACAGAAGCTGCTGCACCGTCTCGGTATTGACGCGGTAGCCCAGCGAGGGGTCTTCCTCCATCAGGCGCTGCAGCGCGCCGGAGATCTTGCTCTCGTCGCCCTTCTGCTTGACCTTGATGGCCATCGTCATCGTGGGATGCGGGAACTCCGGCACGGGCAGGGACACCACGCGCGCCGGGGCGCACAGCGTGTCGCCGGTGCGCGCGCCGGCCATCTTCGTGACGGCGCCGATATCGCCCGCGCCGATCTCGGCGGCGTCCGTCTGTTTCTTGCCCTTCACGAACACCAGTTTGCCCAGACGCTCGGACTCACCGGTGCGGGCGTTGACAACAGCGGAGTCGCTCTTGAGGACGCCGGAGACGACCTTGACATAGCTCAGTTTGCCGACGAACGGATCGGCGACGGTCTTGAACACGTACACCGCAAGCGGGCCGTCGGCCGTGCAGGCGACATCCACCTCGTTGCCGCTTGCATCCGTTCCGACGGCGGAACCGGCGCGCGCGGCGGAGGGCAGCAGCTTGCGGATGCCCCACAGGAGCATGTCGACGGCGGCGAGCTGAGTCGCCGCGCCGCAGAACACGGGCGTGATGCTGCCTTCCTTGACGCCGTTCTTGACGCCCTCGGTCAGCTCGTCCTGCGTGAACTCCTCGCCCTCGAAGAACTTCTCCATCAGAGCCTCGTCTGTCTCGGCGACGGCCTCACGCATGGCCTCCATCAGGCCCTCGGTGCGGTGGCCGTAGCTGGGCACGGACACCACGCGCGGGGAGCCGTCGGCGGCGTACGAGAACGCCATCATCGTGATGAGGTTCAAGAACACGCGGCCGCCCGCCTGTTCGATGGGAACGACGACGGGGCACACAGACGGGCCGAAGTCCGCCTTGAGCTCCTCGAACACTTTATAGAAATCAGCGTGGTCGGCGTCGACCTTGCTGACGTAGATCATGCTGCTCTTGCCGTATTTCTGCGCGAGCTTATACGCCTTGCGCGCGCCGACGGTCAGGCCGCTGCGTGCCGACACCGTGATCAGCACGCTCTCCGCCGCGCCGATGCCCTCGGACTGCCCGACCGCAAAGTCAAACAGACCCGGCGTATCGATCAGGTTGATCTTGACATCCTCGTACTCCACGGGAGCGACCGCCAGCGACAGAGACGCACGGCGCTTCGCCTCCTCGGGATCGAAATCGCACACGGTGTTGCCGTCTTCCACGCGGCCCAGGCGGTCAGACCCCTTCGTCAGATACAGCATCGCCTCTGCGAGCGTCGTCTTTCCCGCGCCGCCGTGACCGGCGATCAGCACGTTGCGGATGTGGTCATTTGCATATTTCATACTTCAAAACCCTTCTTTCCATTCGGGAGCCAAGGCCCCGAATAGCAACTTATACAAAGATAGTACCACAAATCCGTACATTTTTGAATAAGCTGTTGCAAAAGTTCCGTAAAATCTTTGGGTGGAAAATTGTATATTCTGACAAAATTGATGTCAGGCGCAAAAAAACACGGCGCAGCGCGCCCGAAAACGGGCAGCGCCGCGCCGCAGACAACACAAAATGCGTCAGTGACCGGGATTGACGATATTGCGCCAGTCGAGATCGCCGCGCTCGAGGCCGTGAATGAGCACCTCGGCGGTGGCGATGTTCGTCGCGATGGGAATGTTGTGCACGTCGCACAGGCGCAGCAGGTTCATCTCGTTGGGCTCGTGCGGCTTGGCGGTGATGGGGTCGCGGAAGAACAGCAAAAGGTCGATCTCATTGCACGCGATCTGCGCGGCGATCTGCTGGTCGCCGCCGTGCGTGCCGGACAGGAAGCGGCGGATCGGCAGACCTGTCGCCTCGGAAACTTGTTTGCCCGTCGTGCCGGTAGCGACCAGCGAGTGCTGCGACAAGACGCGGCAGTACGCGATGCAGAACTGAACCATCAGTTCCTTTTTTGCATCGTGGGCGATCAGGGCGATATTCATAGATCGAATCGGCCTCCTTAACAGTTAATGGTCATGTGATGACGAGCGGCGTATCCTGGCCGCACAAACGCCTTGCCACGGCGGCAAACACGCGGGCGGCCGTGCAGTCTTTCTCCAGCCGTGCGGACGAGGCCGCGGCGCGCATGATCTGCGCGCTCTCGGGCACGACGCCGAGCAGCTGCGCGCCGACGACGTCGATGCACTCGTCCAGATCCGCGACGCCCGTTCCCTCGAGCGAGCGCGGAACGCGGTTGAGCAGCAGCCGCGTGCGCGGACAGCCGCTCTCATATAAAGCGTCCGCGACGATGCGTCCGTCGCGGATGGCCACGGGGTCGGGCGTGAGCACGAGGATCGCCTGCGCGCAGACGTCGCGCGCAGCCTCAAACGGGGCGCCCATCCCGGCTGCAGTGTCGATGAGGATAAAATCAAATGCCGGGGACAGCTTCTCCACAAACGCGCGCAGCGCGGGCGCGGAGATGTGTCCGCCGGAATACGGGGCAGAAATGATGAACAGGTCCTTGTACAGCGGGCTTTCGACCACAGCCTTTTCCGGGCTGCACCGGCCGCACAGGACGTCCTCCACGTCGTAGACAGTCTTTCCGCACACGCCGGCGATGACGTCGACGCTGCGCAGGCCGGAATCCAGCTCGACCAGCAGCACGCGAAGCGTGCGCGCGGCGAGCGCGGCCCCGAGCAATACGGACACGGTGCTCTTCCCCGTGCCGCCCTTGCCGGACGCGAGCATGATGATCTCAGCCATGGCTCCTCCTTCAAGCGGCAAAAGGCTCTGACACCACATTACACATTATAGCACAAAATTCATTGTGTTACAACAGCTTTTTGTCGCGATTCGCACAAAAAAGTTCAAATGACGTGTACGCCCAGACTCTTGAGCGCAGAATACACACGGGAGACGGGGAATCCCATCACGTTGAAATAGCACCCTTCGATCCCGCGCACAAAGCGCGCCGCCGGGCCTTGAATGCCGTATCCGCCCGCCTTATCGTACGGTTCATCGGAATTGACGTACGCCTCGATCTCCGCGTGCGTGAGGGGGCAGAACGTGACCTTTGTCGTGACGGTGAATCTCTCACGCAGCCCGGCCTTTTTGATGCACACGCCGGTGTGGACGAGATGGCTGCGCCCGGAATAGCTTTGTAGCATCCGCCGCGCCTCGGCTTTGTCGCGCGGCTTGCCCAGCACGACGCCGCCCGCCTCCACGACGGTATCGCACCCGATGACGGTGTCGGAGAAGTGTGTCTTCGCAACGGCGTCGCACTTCGCGCACGCCAGCGCCAGCGCAAGTCCGCTGGGCGTGTCCGCGCGGATGGCAGTCTCGTCCACGTCGCTCATCACGACGCGGAAGTCCTTTGTGATCAGCCCCAACAGCTCCCGGCGGCGCGGCGACGCGGACGCAAGAATAACACCCACGATGGCTCCCCTCCTCTTCTCAGCGCAGCTTCGTGTGATTGTACGCAAAAATGGCCGCCCCGATCGTGAACACCTGCGCGACGCTCACGCTGAACGTGAACCCGAACGTCAGGCGGAACACCGACAGATCCAGAACGAACGGCGCGTCCGGATTGAACCCGATGCTCTGCGAATAGGCGAGCCAGCTCAGAAACGGCACGCCCGCGCACAGCGATGCGATCAGCGCGCCGAGAATGATGCCCGCAACCAGAAAAAAGCAAAGCAGAAATGTACGTTTCAACGATCGTTCCTCCAAAAGAATCAGAATTTCCCCGTGGATCCGAATCCACCTTCGCCGCGCTCGGTGCCGGACAGCTCGTCCACGACAGCGATCCCGGCGCGCGCGACGGGCATGACCGCGAGCTGCGCGACGCGTGCGCCGGGAGCGACGGTGTACGCCGTGTCGGACAAATTGACAAGGCCGACGCCGATCTCGCCGCGGTAGTCGGAATCGATGACGCCGACGCCGTTCGAGAGCGTCAGGCCGTGGCGCACGCCGAGCGAAGAGCGCGCGAAGACGAGCGCGACGTATTCAGGCCCCGGCAACTCGATGGCGATGCCGGTGGGCACGACGGCACGCGCGCCCGGCGCGATGGTAACGCTCTCCTCACACGCGGCGTGCAGATCCATAGCCGCCGCGCCGGGCGTGGCGTAGGCGGGGATGCGCGCGCCCGGACGGACGCGTTTGATCTTCAGTTCCATGTCAAATCTCCTGTGTTCCCTTATAATACAGCCCGCGCGTGAAGCGGCCGTCCAGCGGGCGGCGCGCGGCGAGCAGCGCCAATACCTCGGCGCAGCGGGCGCGGGATTCCGTCGTGAACAGCGCAAGCGCCACGTCGGCGCACAGCTCGTCCCAGCGGTCGCCCATGTAGAGCGGCACGGGGTTGTACACGGTGCGGTAGCCGTCCGGGCCGGTGCAGCGCACGGCAAAGCGCTCATTCTTGCGGTCCGTCAGCACACCCTCCCGGCTGCACCCGGCGCATGTGCGCACGTTGCGCAGCGGGCAAGCGCGGGTGACCATCAGCGGAAGATGGCCATAGCAGACGAGCGCCGTCCGCGCGCCGTCCGGCTCAATGCGCGCGGCCTGTGCGAGCGTCGTCTCGACGCTGAGCGTCACGACGTCCGCCCCGAGCGCGGCGAGTTCGCTGACAGCGAGCGAATTCGCGGCGTTCAGGCCAAAACCGCCGAACACCGGAAGGCCGCGGCACAGCCGCAGATGGGCGATGTTCTGTGCGAAATACCCTGCAAAGCCCTCGCCGCGCGTGCGCTCGACGAGCGCGGCGGCGCGGCCCTCCTGCGGGCCGAACAGCAGGCGCGGCAGCGCCAGCCACGTCTTTCCGCGCAGCGGCGCGGGCACCTGCTCCCACTCGTCCAGCGGGACGATCAGCGCGCCGAGCGCCGGGACGTCGTCCGGGATCTGCGCGGCGCAGGCAAACTGCGCGGCGAGCAGGCGCGGCGACTGCGTGCGCGCCGGGCCGGCCGGGCGCGGCGCGGGCGGCGTGAACGCCAGCGGGCGCGGACGCTCGCGCGCGGCGAGCAGGTCCGCGAGCGCGTCGCGGCGCAGCGCGCCGATCTCGCCCGCGGGCACAAAGTCCTCCTCCCCGCAGCGCAGCGCGATGTCGCGCGCGTAAAACGGCGTGCCGCCGGTCTTTTCGAGCGCGCGGCGGTAGCCCTCGCGCGGGTCCTTCTGCGCGGGAACGGGCGGCGTGACGCCCGTCTTTTCGGCGGCGTTGCCGTCCGCGTCGCGCGCGGTCAGGCGCGCGGGGCCGGGGCCGATCTCAAGCGTCAGATCGACGGGAACGCACGGGCGCTCGCGGCGGAACAGCTCGCGCAGCTGGGGCAACGCGGCCTTCGCGCGAGCGGCGTCGGCGGGCGTGCGCACGCCGAACATCTGCGGCCCGCGTTTGTTTTCAAAATAAGCGTTTGTAAAACCGGAGCGCGAGAACACGTCGCGCAAAAGTTCCTCGTTGTACGGCTCTCCGCGCAGCGACGCGCGGCACGCGTTGACGGCGGCCGCGGCATACTCCGGCGTGCGCAGGCGGCCCTCGATCTTGAAGCTGACGACGCCGGCGGCGCGCAGCGCGCCGAGCATCGGCACGGCGGACAGATCCTTCAGGCTGAGATGGCACGCGCCGCTTCCGTCGGCGGAGAACGGAAGGCGGCACGGGCCGGCGCACATACCGCGGTTGCCCGAGCGCCCGCCGAGGAACGCGCTCATGTAGCACTGTCCCGACACGCTCATGCACAGCGCGCCGTGGACAAAGACCTCCGTCTCGATGCCGCACCCCGCGGCGATCTCCGCGACCTCGGCGAGCGACAGCTCGCGCGCCAGGATGACGCGCGAAAAGCCGAGCTCCGCCAGCTGGCGCGCGCCGGCGAGGCTGTGGACGCTCATCTGCGTGGAGCCGTGCAGCGCCAGTTCCGGCGCGCACTCGCGCGCGAGGCGGGCGACGGCGAGGTCCTGCACGATGACGGCGTCCGCGCCGGCGGCGCACACGTCGCGCAGCGCGGCGGCCGCGTCGGCAAGCTCGTTCTCATAGAGGATCGTGTTGAGCGTCACATAGACGCAAACGCCGCGCGCATGGCAGAATCCGACCGCTTCCCGAAGACTTTCGGCCGTGAAATTGCCCGCGCCGCGGCGTGCATTGAGCTGTTCGAGACCCAGATAGACAGCGTTTGCGCCCGCAAACACGGCAGCGCGGAGCATGTCCATGCTGCCGGCGGGCGCAAGCACCTCACCAAACGATGACCTCATCGGCCGGAATCCGGCGAGATGAACGCGTCCTGCGGAGCGCGCGCGTGCGAGCGCGGACGGGGCATCTGGACGCGGGGCTGTTCGACAGGCTTGTCCGGCTCGGGTTCGGCCGGCGTCTCGGGCTCGGGTTCAGGCTCGGGCTCGGGTTCCGGGGCGGGTTCAGGTTCCGGCTTTTTGGCGGGAGCGGGCGCGTTGGCGGCATCCTTCAGATAGCCGATCTCGCGGCGCAGGCGTTCCACTTCGCGGCGCGCCTCTTCCTCGGCCAGCTTCGCCTTGGCGGCATCCTCCAGATAATCGCGCAGCTGTGCGCGCATGTTGTCCGCGCCGGTCGTGCTCTTTTTGAGCTCGTCCAGATAGCTCAGCGCCGTGATGATGGCGGCTGCCGCGACAGAGGCCGTGCGGCTGGTGGCCATGAGCTGGTTCATATCCGCGTCGAGCTTTTCCGCAAGAGACAGAACGTATTCCTCTGAATCCGTCGTGTGGATGGTATACGTAGTACCGCAGATGGCAAAACGCACTTTATTCGCAGGCATGTGAGAACCCTCTTTCTCATGAATTCTTCCTCTATTATAGACGAAAACGTGTCCGAGAGGAAGCATATTTTTGAATTTTTATCCCGAAAAACTACAATTTCCTTGAATCAAAGGCATAAATACCGTATAATATATATTGCTTTCCAGGCATTTCCGCTTTTTTCGGTGTGTTTTCTGGAACGATTGGATTGGATTGAGGAGTGTTATCGGTTGAATACGAAGACCACGAAGAAGGATTTTGAGAAGATTCTGAAGGATAAGCTGTTCAGCGAGTTCGCCGTCAGCTTCGAGGACGCGACGGATCAGCAGATCTACCGCGCGCTCGCATTGATCGTTCGCCAGACGCTGAGCGACGCGCACAAGCGCTTCATGTCGCGCACCTACGGCACGAACGGCAAGCAGGTGTATTACCTGTGCATGGAGTTCCTGATGGGCCGCAGCCTGAAGACGAGCCTGTTCAACCTCGGCTTGAACGAAGTGGCGGACGCCGTTTTGAAGGATCATCAGATCAAGCTGGACAATATCTATGAGTGCGAGCCGGACGCGGGCCTCGGCAACGGCGGTCTGGGCCGTCTCGCCGCGTGCTATCTGGACGGCATGGCCACGGACAACATCCCCGGCACCGGCTATTCCATTCTGTACGAGTACGGCATCTTCAAGCAGAAGATCGTCGACGGCTGGCAGGAGGAGCGCGCCGACAACTGGCTGCCCGGCGGCGGCGTGTGGCTCAAGAGCCACCCCGATCAGGCCATTGAGGTGAAGTTCGACGGCGAGATCGAGGAGTCCTGGGACGGCACGTACCACTACGCGGAGCACAAGAATTATTCGTCCGTTCTGGCCGTGCCCAGCGATATGTATGTCGCGGGCTACGACTCGAAGGGCGTCTCCAAGCTGCGCCTGTGGCAGGCAAAGGCGCCCGGCTTCGACATGGACCCGTTCAACGCCGGCGACTACGGCACGGCCATGATGAAGAACGCGAACGCGGAGCTCATCAGCAAGGTTCTGTACCCGAACGACAACCACATCGAGGGCAAGATCCTGCGCCTGCGCCAGCAGTATTTCCTGTCGGCCGCGTCCGTGGGCGACATCATCCACAATCACCTCGCGCAGTACGGCACGCTGGACAACCTGCCGGACAAGATCGCCATCCACATCAACGACACGCACCCGACGCTCGCGATCCCCGAGCTGATGCGCATCCTGCTGGACGAGTGCGGCTTCACGTGGGAGCACGCGTTCGACATCACGAGCCGCACGTTCGCGTACACGAACCACACGGTCATGAGCGAGGCGCTCGAGAAGTGGAACATCGATATCTTCCGCAAGACGCTGCCGCGCATCTATCAGATCTGCCAGGAGCTTGACCGCCAGTGCCGCCGCGACTTCGAGCGCAAGTTCCCGGGCGACTACGGCAAGATCAACTACATGGCCATTCTGGGCGACAATCAGGTCCGCATGGCCAATATCTGCTGCTATGTGTGCCACTCCATCAACGGCGTGTCGAAGCTGCACAGCGAGATCATCAAGCACAGCGTGTTCCACGACTACTATCTGTACAGCCCGGAAAAGTTCACGAACGTCACGAACGGCATCGCCTACCGCCGCTGGCTGCTGGCGTCGAACCCCGCGCTGACGAACCTGCTGAGCGAGACGATCGGCGACGACTTCAAGAAGGACGCCTCGCAGCTGAAGAAGTTCGCCGCGTATGCGTCGGACAAGACCGTGCTGGATAAGCTCGAGGCCGTGAAGCTGGAAAACAAGCGCACGTTTGCCGAGCACCTGAAGAAGACGACCGGCCAGATCATCGACCCGAATTCCCTGTTCGACGTGCAGGTCAAGCGTATGCACGAGTACAAGCGCCAGCACCTGAACGCTCTGCACATCGCCGCGCAGTACCTGTTCATCAAGAACAACCCGAATGCCGACTTTGTGCCCAAGACGTATATCTTCGGCGCGAAGGCCGCCCCCGGCTACTATATGGCCAAGCAGATGATCCGCCTGATCTGCAAGCTCGGCGCGCTGATCGACTCCGATCCCGCCGTGCGCGAGAAGCTGCGCGTGGTGTATCTGGAGGATTACTGCGTGACGACGAGCGAGCGCCTGATGCCCGCGAGCGAGATCTCCGAGCAGATCAGCCTCGCCGGCACGGAGGCGTCCGGCACGGGCAACATGAAGTTCATGCTGAACGGCGCCGTCACGCTGGGCACGCTGGACGGCGCGAACGTGGAGATCGCGGACGCCGCCGGCAAAGAGAAAGAGATCATCTTCGGTATGCTGACGCCCGAAGTGAACGCCCTCAAGCAGTTCGGATATCATCCCTCCAGCTTCATCCACTCGAACGACACGGCGTGCGCCGTGCTGGATTTCCTGGATCGCGGCTGGAACGGCGAGAGCTTCCACGAGGTCGTCAACAACCTGCGCACATCCGACCCGTATATGGTCATGGCGGATTTCGCCTCGTATCTGGAGGCGCAGGACAAGGCGTCCGAGCTGTACAAGCAGCGCGACGTGTGGAACCGCATGAGCCTGATGAACATTGCCAACAGCGGCGTGTTCTCGGCTGACCGCTCGGTGTTTGATTATGCGCGCAACATCTGGCACGCCGAGCCGATCAAATAATCCGAAAGAATTGCGGTGTTGAGCGAATGAACGCGATTTACAGAAGTCAGGACCCCTCGTACAAGACGCCGTTCGGCGCGGTCCGCGAGGGAACGACGGTCACGTTTACGCTGCGTGTTCCGACGGGGTTCGGATGCACGACACCTTATTTGCTCCTGCACAGGGACGGCGAACAGTCGTCCCTGTTTCCGTTGACAAAACGCGCGACCGAAAACGGCCGCGACGTATTCACGGTCTCGCACACATTTGAGTCCACCGGGTTGTACTTCTATTTTTTCGACCTTTACACGGGCTACCGCAAACTGTTCTGCGGTCACATGGGCGAGTCGTATATGACGACGGAGCGCGGGCGCGAATGGCAGCTGACTGTATTTGACCGTCATTTTGAAACGCCGGAGTGTATCCGCGGCGGTGTGATCTATCAGATCTTCCCCGACCGCTTCTATGAGAGCACGCCCAACCGGCCCATGCCGTTCCGCGACAGGGTCTATCGCCCCGACAAAGAGGGCGAGCCGTTCTTCTGGCCCACCGAGCAGGAAAACGGTTACTTGAATATGGATTACTACGGCGGAGATCTGGAGGGCATCTGCCAGAAGCTGCCGTATCTCGAGAGCCTCGGCGTGACGATGATCTATCTGAACCCCATATTTGAGGCGCACTCCAATCACCGGTACAACACGGCGGACTATACGAAAATTGACCCTCTGCTGGGCACGAACGAGGATTTTTCCCGCCTGTGCCGCGAGGCTAAAAAACACGGCATCCGCATCATTCTGGACGGCGTGTTCAGCCACACGGGCTCCGACTCGGTGTATTTCAACCGGGAGGGGCGCTACGACGTGTGCGGTGCGTACAATTCCTCGCAGAGCCCTTACAGGCCATGGTATGATTTTTCGCCCAATTACCCGTGCGGATACCGCGCGTGGTGGGGATTTGAGACGCTGCCCGAGGTCAACGAAAACGACCGTTCGTACCGCGATTTCATCTGCGGCGAGGGCGGCGTGATCGACACGTGGATGCAGCGCGGCGCTTCCGGCTTCCGGCTGGACGTTGCGGATGAACTTCCGGACGATTTCATCGAGGACATCCGACGCGCCGTCAAACGCTACGGTGACGACAAATATCTGCTGGGCGAGGTGTGGGAAGACGCCACGACGAAGTGGAGCTACGGCCGTCGGCGCACCTATCTGCTGGGCAAGGGGCTTGACGCCGTCATGAACTATCCGTTCAAAGACGCGGCGCTGGACTATGTGCGCGGCGCGGATACCGCCGGGATCGCCGACCGCATCATGTCCGTGTGCGAGAACTACCCCGCCCCGGCATTGCATGTGCTGATGAATTTTGTCTCGACGCACGACACGGTGCGCGCTGTCACTGCCATCGCCGGTGAGAGCGTCGAGGGAAAAGACCGGTACTGGCAGAGCGGCCGCAGGCTGTCCCCCGAGGCGCTGCGCTACGGGCAGCGGATGCTGGCGATGGCGTACGGGCTGATCTACATGCTGCCCGGCGTGCCAAGCATCTACTACGGCGACGAGATCTTCATGCAAGGGTACAAGGATCCCTTCAACCGCGCTTATTTTGACTGGCAGTACGAGGGGCCGGATCTGCGCGCGCTGCTGCGCCGTCTCGCATCGTACCGCCGGCGCTGCCGCGCGCTGAAAGAGGGTTCGCTGCGCATCCTGCGCGCCGACGGAGGCATCCTTCATCTGGAGCGCCGCAGCGGCAAGAGCGTCGCGGAGGCCTGCTTCAACCGCACGGACGCGCCGCTGCGCCTCCTGCTTCTGGGCAGGAATGTCGAGGTCGAGCCGAACGGTTTTGCCATTGAGACAACGTCGCGCTGACACAAACGGCGGTCGCCATATGGCTTCAAAGGCCGGTGCAAACGGCTGACTCCTGCCACCACCCCTCCGGCCCTCCGGGCCACCTCCCCTCAAAGGAGAGGCAAAATCGCACATTTTAAGATTTCCCGACAAACAACCCGAGGCCGGACAGATTCTCTGTCCGGCCCCGGCTTTTGTTTTTCAGGCATCTCCGAGCGTCACAGTGCCCTGGAAGACGCGGACGGCCTCGCCCGTCACAAAGAGGCGTTTGCCGTCCCAGCGCGCCGTCAGCACGCCGCCCGGAAGCTCCACGGCCACCTCCGCGCCCTCGCGGACGCGGCCTGTCAGCGACGCGACGGCAACAGCCGCCGCCGCGCACTCCGAGATGGCGGGAAGTTCGCCCGCCTGATAGCGCCACACGCGGGCGCGCAGGCGCTTTTCGCCGAGCTGTTCGGCGAGCGTCACACATTCGCCGCCGTAGAAGAACGACGAGCGGCGGCAGCGCATCCCGAATTCACACAGGTCGACCCCGCCGGTGTGGCGAAAGAGCACGCAGTGCGCGCCGCCGATGCCGATGCACGAGACGGTGCACGCCTCGCCGCCCGCCTCGACCAGCTTGTCCAGAACGCGTCCGCTGCGGCCCGGCAGCGGGATGGCCTCCGCCTCGAGCTGCGGCTGCGGAAGCTCGACCGTCACAAGGCCCGTCGCGTTGCGCATGGCCGTCAGAACGCCCGCCGCGGTGGCAATGCGCGCCACGCCGCTGCGGACCCTTCGGCTGTCAAACAGATATTCCGCCGCAAGGCGTACTGCGTCGGCGCATGAGAGCATCTCGCTCCCCGTCGGGCCGAACGCCTGCACACGCGCGTCAGCGCGCGCATCGGGAAGCAGCAGCACGACGAAGTCGGCGCCGATGCCTGTCCGGCGCTCGCACATCCACGGCGCGTTCGCCGCGGCCACCGCGGCCGGGACCGGCGTCTTGACACAGTCGATCAGGATGGCGTCCGCCGCGCAGCCGTGCATTTTTACAAATTCAAATTCCATTCCATAAGACCCCCGTCGTGGATTTTCTCCCGGCAAGACCGGGAGCGCCCTTTTCAGAATACCATATTTGTCAGAAAAAAGACAAGCCCCGAAAAATAGTGCTTGACACCCATCCCAAAAAACGCTATATAATATATAGAAACCCGGAAACAACTGCGGTTGGAGCATTCCTGTAAACTTCAATGTCAGGGGGGAAATTGGAAATGGTTTTTGAGCAGCTTCGCAGCCTGATTTGCGAAATGCTGGGCGTCGAGGAGAGCGCGGTCACGATGAATTCCGTGATCCTGGAAGATTTCGACGCGGACAGCCTGGATCTCGTTGAGATCGTGATGGGCGTGGAAGAGCAGTTTGGGATCGAGATCCCCGACGACACGATCGAGCAGTTCCGCACCGTCGGCGACGTCGTTCACTACATTGAAGAGAACGCATGATAAAAATGCGCCCGGCCGGGATCTTCCGGCCGGGCGCTTGTTTTCGTCCAAAAACGTCCGCCCTCTGCCGCCATGGAAGCAGCGGCAGAGGGCGGATCTTTTTTCAGCGGTCAAACGTCATTGCGAGCACGGCCGACCACGTCTCGCCGGGCGCGAGGCGCATCAGCTGCGGCTTTTCCTCCCAGGCATCGGGCGCGTCCTCGGTGTCGGGAAGCGAGTGCCACGGCTCGATGCACACGAACTGGACCTTGCCCTTCTTTGACCAGATGAGCACATACGGGAAGCCCTCGATGTTCACGGACACGCTGCGGCCGGTGTCCTTCTCGACGAGCGCGAGCGTCTTCGCCGTCAGCTGCGAGAAGCAAATGCTGTCGTTGTCGAACAGGTGGTCGGTGACGGGAATGGCCGTGCC
>CALXIU010000141.1 GCA_944388415.1 uncultured Ruthenibacterium sp.
CAAAAAGAAACACCCGCGCGGGCATCCACACAAGCCCGCGCGGGTGTTTTTGCGCATACGTCATTCCTGCACGCCGCGCACGTCGGACACTGGCAGCGTGAACGCGATTCCGGTGTTGGGAGCGTCGAAGCTGCCGGCGATCTCCTCCACGGCGTCGAGCGCCGGGCGGACGAGATCATCCGGAACCACTGCGAAGATGGTGCGGTTTTCCTTGCGCTCCGGTTCCAGTTCCGCGCGCAGAGAGCCGACGAAATCTCCGTCAAAATAATTTTCCAGCGCCATCGCCATCCCACGGCTCGGCAGGATGGTCGCCCCGCGCACGCCCAGCGACTCCAGCTTGCCCAGAACGGGCTCCAGCACCTCCGTGCGGTTCAGCACGCAAACGACAAGTTTCATCCACATGCGCCTCCTCTCGACATGCAGTATACCATAAAGAGCGCGGAACGAAAAGGGCGCGCCGCAAAAACTTTGCGGCGCGCCCTCTTGAACGCGGAACGGCTCAGCGAATGTAGATGTGACGGGGCAGGCCGTTGATGAACACCGGCGTCAGCTCCGCCTGGATCAGCGGATTCGCATAGGAGATGAACGCCGGAAGCATATCGGTGTGGTCGGCGTTCACCCATTCCAGCGGGACCTTTTTCTCGAAGTTCGCCACTTCGTGGATGTCATGCGGCTCTGTCGTGCACTGATACGGATCATTCGACAGACGCTTGAGCGCGATCATCTCGCCCGTGTGGCCCTCGAACGCCGCCTTGGCGGCCGCGCCGCCCACCTGGAACGCCTCGGTGATGTCCGTGCGGCTCGTCATGTGTGCCGCGCAGCGCTGCAGTGTGGACAGCTCGATGGAGCGCGTCTTCGTGTCCAGATGCGCCGCCACCTGATTGGCCAGATAGCGCGCCGTGCCCGTCAAGCTCTTGTGGCCGAACGCGTCGACAAAGCGCGCGTCGTCGGCCAGCTCGCAGACGTAGCGGCCGTCGGCCAGCTTGACGCCCTCGGAGACCGCGATGACGATGGAGGCGTTGTCGCGCTGCATCCGCTCGACCTTCGCGATGAAATTGTCAACATTGAACGGCACCTCGGGCAGGCAGATCATGTCGACGCCCTCGCAGTCCTCGCTGTGCGCGAGCGCCGCCGCGGCCGTCAGCCAGCCGGCGTTGCGGCCCATGATCTCCACGATCGTCACATACTTTGTGCCATAGACCGTCGCGTCGCGGATCAGTTCCTTCATCACGACGCCGATGTACTTCGCCGCGGAACCGTAGCCGGGCGTGTGGTCGGTCACCATCAGGTCGTTGTCGATCGTCTTCGGCACGCCCATGAAGCGGATGTCGCTGCCGATCGCCTTCGCATAGTCCGACAGCTTGCAGATCGTGTCCATGCTGTCGTTGCCGCCGATGTAGAAGAAGTATCCGATGTCCAGCTTCTTCAGAATGGCGAACAGCTTCTCATAGACGTCAGGGTCCTTCTCCGGATCGGGCAGCTTGTAGCGGCAGCTGCCCAGAAACGACGACGGCGTGCGCTTGAGCAGCTCGATCTCCAGCTGCGAGCGCAGCGTCTCACCGAGGTCGACGACCTTTTCCTGCAAGAGACCTTCGACACCGTGCGACATGCCGTACACGTGCTCCGCGCCGCGGCTCTGGCACGCCTGAAACACGCCCGCGAGGCTGGCGTTGATGACCGACGTGGGGCCGCCGCTCTGTCCGACGATTGCGTTTTTACCCATATTCTTTCCTCCGTGCAACAAATTTCACCGCTTCTTGGGCGGATTCTCCATGTCATTACCATTTTACCACATTTCACAAAATCCGGATATGCAATCTTTGCGCGATTCTTGCACATCTTGCCCATTTTTTGCAATGCGCGTGTCCGGAAAATCGTATACAGAGTAGAGAGGGCGGGGAAGAGCCTCCGCCGCGAAGATCGAAGACAAAGGAGGAGACAAGATGAAACGAATCGGAACACTGGCGCTCACACTGGCGCTCGCGCTGTCCCTGGCTGCGTGCGGTGCGTCCGGCGCATCTGCGTCGAGCAGCGCGGCGGTCGCGGCGGGCGCGACCTATGACACGGCGGCGGACGCCGTGGAGGAATCAGCCTACGCCTCGACAGACGCTTCCAACGGTGTATTCGCCCCGGCGGAGGAACAGGAGCGCAAGATCATTCTGACGGCCGACCTCTCGATCGAGGCGCTCGACTTCGACGCCGTGTGCGCCGCGCTCGAGCAGGCCGCCGCCGACGCGGACGGTTATATTTCGAACTCGTACGTCGAGGGCAGGGAAGGGCAGTCGCGCCGGTACGCGAGTTATACGTTCCGCATCCCGGCCGCGTCCTACCGGGAGTTTCTCACGTCCGCCTCCGGCGCCGGCAACCTGCTGTCGAAGACGGAGTCCGAGGAGGACATCACGCTGCAATACGTCGACACCGAGGCGCGCATCACCGCGCTGGAGACGCAGCGGGACAGCCTGAACGAAATGCTGGCCAACGCGACGGACGTCGAGACGCTGCTGGCCATCCGCACGGAGCTGTCGGACGTCCAGTACCAGCTCGAGAGCTATCAGGCGCAGAAGCGCGTCATGGACAATCAGGTGGAGTACACCACCGTCAATGTCAGCGTCCGCGAGGTCCTGCGCGAGACGGAGAACCCCGAGAGCTTCGCCGACCGTCTGGCGTCGAATTTCGCGAACGGCTGGTATGACTTCGGCAACGGCCTGATGGATGTCGCCGTCACGCTCGTGTATCTGCTGCCGTGGATCATCGTCGCTGCGGCGATCGTTGCAGCGTGTGTGGTTGCCGCCCGGCGCGCGAAGAACAAGCGCGCGTCAGTCCAGCCGCCCGCGCTCAAACCGGACGCGGAAGAGCCGCCCAGAAAGTAACCGCCAACAGAGAAGCGCCCGGCATCCGTCAGGATGCCGGGCGCTCTCTTGCTCCTCTTTTGCCCATGGAAGATGGCTCACGCCATCATCTCGTCGATGACGCCGCCGCCCGCGACGAGGTCGCCGTCGTACAGCACGGCGGACTGTCCCGGCGCGGGCGCGCGCTGCGGTTCGTCAAAGCGCAGCACGAAGCCGTCCGGCCCCGCCTGCTCGACGGTGCACGGCGCGGCCGCCGCGCGGCTGCGGATCTTCACGCCGAAGCGCTCGCCGTCCGCGAACGCGCCGCCGCCGGTGCGCACGGCGTTTTTCACGCGCACGGCGGGGAAAAACTCCTCGCCGCCGCGCGCCAGCTCGATGTCGCCGTCGTCGCGAATGCGCTTGACGAACACCGGCTCACCGTACGCGATGCCGAGCCCCTTGCGCTGGCCGACCGTGTAATTGGAAACGCCCTTG
>CALXIU010000142.1 GCA_944388415.1 uncultured Ruthenibacterium sp.
CGGACAAGACGACCACTACTCCCCCGAGGACATCGAGCGCGTGCGCAAGCCCGACACATGCTTCGCCGCGCCGCGCGGCGTGGTGCGCCGCCTGCTGGCCGACTTCGAACTCGACCGCGATTACATCAGCGAACTTTCGTACGACACGCCCTCGACGTATTTCGAGTGCGGCGCGATGGTCACGCCCGTGCCCGCGTACAACAAGAACCATCCTGTCGAATCCGGTTTCGGCTGCGTGGTGGAACTGAACGGCGTGCGGTACTACGTCTCCGGCGACACGGACGTGCTGGCCGACGGCGCGGACTGCGACGTGCTCTTCGTGTGCTGCGACGACATTTACAATATGCCCGATTTCGCGACGCGCATTCCCGCGGAGATCGCCCGCATGGACGAGACGCCGCGCCTTGTGATCCCGTACCACTACGGCGACTGGAACACAGAGGAAAACGGCGCGATCGTGTGCCGCGCGCTGCGCGAGGCGGGCGTCAACTGTGAAGAATTTGAGGACTACGGAAAATAAGAAAACGCGCGGAGCCGCTGCCTGACGGGCAGCGGCTTTTTTTATGCGCCGAGCACCTGGCGCAGCGCGCCGCACTCGGCCGCCGCGAGGTCGGGCCAGTCGCCGTTCACGAAGAGGTAGCGGTACGGGTAGAGCGAATAGCCCGCGACGCCCGCGGTCTGCGTCAGCGTCACGACCTGATCTGCGAGGTTGTGACCGCTCGACCACTGCGCCTGGTCGTTCGCGCCGCCGTCGCCGTCGCCGATGCGGTACGCGCCGAGGCCGAAGTGCAGCGCCACGCCGTCCGCGCGGTCCATCAGCGCCCACTCCTGCGTGATGTTCTCAAACGCGTAGCGCTGCGAGCCGCTTTGCAGCGTGAAACCGTATCCCCAGTACACCTGCGGCAGCACGTAGTCGACGTAGCCCGGCTCTGTCATCCAGAGCGCGACGTCGCTGTACTGGCCGTTGTAGTTGTTGTCGTTGTTTCCCTGCGGGCTGATGCCGAACAAAACGTCCGGCTTTTCCTCCTTGACGGCGGCGTACACGGCGCGCACGAGCGCGTTGACGTTCTCGCGCCGCCACGCGGCGAGGTCCTGCCCCGCGCCGTAAAGCGCGTAGGTGTCCTCGTCGAACGAGGTGTCCGTCGTGGGGTAGAAATAGTCGTCGAACTGGACGGCGTCGACGTCGTAATTTGCCACGACCTCGCGCACGCCGTCGACGATGTACGCCTGTACTTCCGGCAGCGCCGGGTCGTAGTACAGCCCGCCCGCGGCCTCCTTCGCCCAGCCCTCGTGCGTGAGCGCGGGGTTGTCGGCCGACAGCTGCGCGGGCAGGTTTTCCGTCAGCCGGACGCGATATGGATTGATCCACGCCTCAAACTTGAGCCCAGCGGCGTGAGCCTCCTCGATGAACACGGCCAGCGGATCGAACGACGGGGCCGCGCCCTGCGTGCCGGTGACGACATGGCTCCACGGGAACAGCGCGCTGGGGTAGACGGCGTCGCCGAACGGGCGCACCTGCACGGTGATCCAGTTCGCGCCGACGGACGCGCAGTTTTGCGACACCTCGCGCACGGCGGCGCGGAAGGCGTCCTCGGTGGAGCAGTCGGTGGACTGCCACTCGAAATAGCTGAACCAGACGCTGCGGTAGGAAAGCGCCGTCACGTCCGCCTCGCGGAAGGCGGTCTCGGGCACATAGGTGAAATCCTCCGCGTTTGCCGCCGCGGACGAGGGATCCGGCGCGGCGCACGCGGCGAGCAGGCACACGGCCAGCAAGAGGCAGAGCGCTTTTAGAATACGGCGCATGACATGTCTCCTTTTTGCTTTATCGTATGCGCGGCGCGCCGTTACAATTCCGCGCCCGTCTCCCCCTTGAATAGCAGGTAGGCGAACAGGCCGTACACGAGCGCGAACACGATGGACAGCACGGCCGCGAAGCGCGCCGAGAGCGGCGCGAAGCTGCCGACGAGCTGCGCGGCGCCCGCGACGAACACGGGGCCGCCCGCCTTGCGGAGCAGCGAATCCGGCGCGGCGGCGCGGAAGTACGGCCACGCGAACACAGGCCACGCGAGCGCGCCGCCGAGGATGGCGGGGATGTTCCAGCCCTCGCCGCCCGGCATCATCGTGAACAGCCACAGCACCATCGACGCGGCGCTGGCGTAGCGGTACGACTTCGGGAGCGATCGTTGCAGGCACAGCATCATCATCGCAAACGCCATCAGGATGCTGACAATGTTGTACAGAAGGCCGACGTACGTCCCGAGGACGAGCGCGGCGCCGCCCAGCGCGGTGAGCCCCGCGCCCAGAACGCACAGAGCGTAATACGTTTTATTGGTGATATTGATCATAGGATTGCAAACGTCTCCATTGTTACAGATAACGTCAGTATAACACAAAAATCTTCAAAAGCCAACGATGCGCCGGGCCGTCACAACTTTTTTACAAATTCAAAGGCCCGGCCACGCCGTCAGCGCAAGGCAGAACATGCCCGCGTAATAGGTGACGAGGTTCACGGCGCGCAGCGCGGCGCGTTTTTTGTGGTAAAAGTACAAAAACAGCAGCGTGATATCCGACAGAAGAAACAAAACCCCGCCCACGGCGCACAGAAGTCCGTGCGGCCCCGGCGCGGAGAAGGCGAGGGATGCGCCGAGCGAACACATCAGCCCGACAAAGAACGAGTACACGACGGCGGGGATCTTCATGCGGCGCAGCCGGAAGCGGCGCTTGTCGCGCGCGCACAGGCACAGCGCGGCCGTGAGCGCCGCGGGCAGCGCGAAGTGGAGCGGCGCGACGGACGTCTGCGACGCGAACAGCGCGCAGAACAGCGCGTGCGCCGCGCAGAACGACGCCGCCCCGGCGGCGAAAAAATGCCCGAAATAGGCCGCGCGCACATTTGCGAGGCCGAGCAGCACGTCGCCCGCGAAGCACAAAACGAGACACGCCGCGAGCAGCGCGCCGGGCGCGTCCATGCCGCCGCGCGCGAAAAAGCCAGCGACCGCCGTGATGAGGAACGCGGCGCTGGCCGCCGTCTTGGCGGCGGCGTAGCGGTGGAAGTTGCGGCGGCTGTACGCGATGGTCACGAGCGCCGCGAGCGTCGCGGCGCTCAGCGCGCCGCAGAGCAGCATACCGGGCATCTTCTCTCCCCTTTCGTGGCAGATGCTGTCAGGAGGCGTCTTCACCCTTTGCATGGGCGAGCGGCTGGCCCGTCTCATAGCTGTACGAGCCGATGACGGCGGCGGCGATGTCGAGCGGCGCGCGGTCGTTCCAGACGTGCAGCGCGATCTCGCACAGCGCGGCGGCCGTCGCCTCCGCCTCGCGGCACAGCGCGTCGGGGCCGGCGTGCTGCGTTTCGCCCGTGAACGGATCGACCCATTTCTCCGCGAAGCCGCCGGCCGGCGGGCACGCGGGCGTCATGTGGGACATGGCCCAGCCCGTGCGGCGCAGGATGCATTTGTCCGCGAACGCCGCCAGCGCCTTTTTCCCGCCGAGAGGCGAGTAGAAAAAGCCGTGCAGCCGGCGGAAGCCGCGGAACGCGTCGGTGATGGCGAGGAGCGGCACATCCTCGCTGTAGACGGCAAGCAGCGCGCCGCGCAAAAGCGCCGCGATCTCCGCAAGCTCGCTCGTCGTGGGCATGACGGCAGCGTCGCGCGCGGGCACGCCGGCGCGGCCGGTGTCCTTCATATGGAAATACGTATCGAGCGCCACCTCGCAGAAGCCGTGGCCCTCGGCGCGGTGGAACGCCCCGCCCTCGGCGGTGCACGCCGCGACGTAGGGGTGGAACGCGCAGTCGGCGGCGTAGTGCGTCAGGAAGCCGAGCGTGTAGCACCGCTGCGCGGCCGTCTCGCTGCGGCGCACGAGCTCCAGCAAGAACTCGCCGCAGCGCTCGGTGTGGATGCGCTGGCCGAGTTCGGGAAGCGGGTACGGCTTGCGCTTTGCGAGCACCTTGTACGCGAACAGCGGGTCGGGCCCGTTCGCGCCGAGGAGGTACGCCTTTTCGTCGCCGGGCAGCGCGATCACGGCGGCGGCGCGGCGCGCGATGCGCAGATGTGTGTATGCCTCGGCCATCGTCAGGCCGCCTTTCCCGCGCCGCGCTTCAGATAGCGCGGCAGCACGAAGAAATACAGTCCGCCGCCGATGATGAAGATGATGAGGATGCTCAAGACGCCCCACGGCGCGGCCATGGCCTCGATCTCCTCGGCGGAGGCGGTGGAGGTGCGGGAGATGACGTCGACGGCGATGCCGTTCGTCACGGCGACGAGCGTCGGGCCCATGATGGCGGAGAACTTGCCGAAGATGTCGTAGAAGCCGAAGAACTCGCCGGTGCGCGATTTGTCGGGGATCATCTTGCCGAACATGCTGCGGCTGAGCGCCTGGATGCCGCCCTGGCTCGTGGACACGAGCACCGCCAGCACCCAAAAGTGCCACGTCTCGCTGATGAAGAACGCGAACACCGTGATGAAGCAGTACACGCCGATGCCGATGCCGACCCTCGCGCGCGCGCCGAAGCGGTCGGCCAGTTTGATGTAGAGGAGCGCGAACGGCAGGCCCAGCACCTGCACGAGCAAAAGCGCCAGCAGCATGGCCGTGGAGTCGAGGCCCAGCGTGTCGCCGTAGCTCGTCGACATGTGGATGACGGTGTTCACGCCGTCGATATAGAAAAAGTATGCGATGAGATACACGAACATGGCCTTGTAGCCGAAGATCTCCTTCGCCGTCTTCGCGAGGCCGGCAAGGCTGTCGCGCACAGGATGCGCCGTGCGCTCGACCCAGCTTGTCTGCTCGACATTTTTCAAAAGCGGCAGGCTGAACACGAACCACCACGCGGCGGTGAGGCCGAACGCGAACGACATCGCGGGCATCATGTCCACGCCGAACGCGCCGACGAGCAGCAAAAACAGCAGCAGCGGGATCGTCGAGCCGCCGATGTAGCCGAGGCCGTAGCACATCGTGGAGACGCTGTCCATGCGCTCGGGCGTCGTGACGTCGTTCAGGAAGCTGTCGTAATAGAGGTTCGCGCCCGCGAAGCCGACGGTGCTGACGATGTACAGCACAAGAATGGCCATCGCCGTGCGCTCGACGACGACGGGGTCCGCAAAGTCGACCATCGGCGTGACGGCAAGCGCCGCGCAGGCCAGCACGCCCAGCAGCATGAAGCCGAAGAACAGCTTCTTGCGCCAGCCGCGGAAGTCGCCGAACGCGCCGAGCACCGGCGCCATCAGCGCGACGATGAGCATCGCGGCGCTGGTGGCGTAGCCCCAGATGCTCATGCCGCGCTCTGTGGCAATGGAATTGAAAAAGATGGGCAGGATGGTCACGACGATGACGGAGTGGGCGGAGTTGGCCCAGTCGTACATCATCCAGCTCTTTTCCTGCTTCGTGTAGCCTTTCAGAAACATGAAACGCGCCTCACTTTTTATTGCATTTGGTATCAGTGTACCATCCCCGGCCGCAAAGCACAAGGCAAAGGCCTGTCAATCTTTCGAAATTCTTTCGTTTTTTCGCCGAGCGGTCTTGCGTTTTGAGCGGTACAATGCGGACAGTGAAAATGGAAAGGGGGCGCGCGGCATGACGGAGACGGCGTTCGAGGCAATGGTGGTACAATACGAAAAACTGGTGTACAGCGTATGTTTTCAGCTGGTGCGCGACGCGCACACGGCCGAGGACCTCACGCAGGAGACGTTCCTCGCGGCGTGGACGCACCGCGACGCGTGCCCGGACGCGCCGCGCGCGTGGCTGTGCCGCATCGCGGCGAACAAGGCGAAGGATCATCTGAAATGCGCGCACACGCGCCGGTCGACGCTGATGGCAGACGAGATGATGGCCGCGTTTGAGAGCGCCGCGGCGTCCGTGGAAGAGACGGTGCACCTGCGCGGCGAGGCCGAAAAGGCGGCGCGCGCCGTGCGCAGCCTGCCGCGCACGTACCGCGAGACGGGCGCGCTGTTCTTCCTGGGCGGGCTGAGCGCGCGGGAGATCGCTCTGCGCACGAACCGCCCGGCGCGCACCGTGCAGACGCAGGTGTACCGCGCGCGCCTCATCTTGAAAAAGGAGCTGTGCGCGGCGGGATAAATATGATATACTGTTGAAAAACCGGGAAAAGGAGCGGGAGCCATGGCCTGCATCCTCATTGTGGAGGACGACGCGGAGATCCGCGACGGGATCGGCATCTATCTGGAAAATCAGGGATACGCGGTGAAGAAGGCCGCGAACGGGAAGCTCGGCCTCGAGGCCGTGCGCGCGGGCGGCGTCGATCTGGTGATCGCGGACGTGATGATGCCCGTGATGGACGGCATCGCGATGGTGCTGGCGCTGCGGCGCGAGTTCGACCTGCCGGTGATCTTCCTCTCGGCGAAGTCCGAGGACGTGGACAAAATCACGGGCCTCGACATCGGGGCCGACGATTATGTGACGAAGCCGTTCGTACCGATGGAGCTGCTGGCGCGCGTGCGCGCGCAGCTTCGGCGGTATGAGCGGTATTCGCGCGCGCCCGAAGCGCCGCGCGGGCGCGTGTACCGCGTGGGCGGGCTGGAGCTGGACGAGGACGCCGTGACCGTGACGGCGGAGGGAGAAAGCGTCAAGCTGACGCCGCTCGAGTTCCGCATCCTGTCGCTGCTGATCCAGAATCCCGGGCGGGTGTTCCCCGCCGAGGAAATTTACGAGCGCGTGTGGAACGAGCGCGCCGTCAACACCGAGACGGTGATGGTGCATCTGCGCAACCTGCGCGAGAAAATTGAGATCGACCCGAAGAAGCCCAAGTATCTGAAGGTGGTGTGGGGCGTTGGCTACAAGATCGAAAAGCTGTAAGCACGCGCTGGGCGCCGCCGTGCTGACAGCGCTGTCTGTGGCGGCGCTCGTCGTGTGCGCGCTGGCGGCGCGGCTGCTGATGCCGTTCACAAGCGATTTCTTCACGTCCATCCAGTACGGCCTCGTCTGGATGAGCTACTCGCTGGCGTGGCAGGCCGAGGGCAGCGGGGGCACGCCGTCACAGTACTATCTCGGCGCGGAGGGGACGTCGAGCATCCTTCCCGAGGAGGAGGAAGAGCTGCTGCGCGACGTGTTCGACCAGAACCTGTACGACGTCCCGTCCTCTTTTCCGAATCTGCTGTACGAGGTGGTGGACGAAGCGGGCAAACCGCTTTTAACAAACACATCGCGCGAACTCGCGCCGCTGGCGCGGCTGGGCGTCAATGATACGTCGGAGCCGAACACGGTGGGCGCGGAATACGCGGACACGACCGCGAGCAAATCGGACGCGCCCGCGCAGCTGCCCGCGAGTCTGCGTTTTGCGGCGGCGGTGACGTTCACGGAGTCCGGCCCGAAGCTGACGGCGCTCGCCGCGCGCCGGGCGACGGACCGCGGCCTTGCGGATTTTGCCGACTGGTTTCGCACGAGCGCGCGGTACTCGGTCGGAGACGTATTCGGCAACCTGTATCAGGCATACGGCGACGACGTTCCGCTGCGCGTTCCGGGCGTGACGGTGATCTTCGCGGTACCGACGACGATCACCGGCTCGAACTACGACGATATCCGGGAGGGGATCTTTGAGGACGCCGTGACGCAGTTCGGGCTCGTGGTGTACCTGCCGGTGTTTCTGTGCGCGTTCGCGCTGGCGGCGGGCGCGGCGCTTGTGTTCAAGAAAAAGCTGGCGCTGGGCGCGGAGGCGGCGGCGCGCGTGCCGTCCGACCTGCCGCTGTGGATGATCTTCGCGGGGCTTTTGCTCGGCGCGGCGATGTGCGAGGGCGTGATGCTCGTCAGCACGGGATACGCGAAGACGGACAATTTCTCGGGCAGCCTGCTGCCCTCCCCCGTCGTGACGCTGATGTGCGCCGCGGGCGGCATCCTGATGTGGCTCGTGCCGCTGGCTCTGTTTTTCACCGGCGCGCTGTGGCTTTTATACATGCCGCGAAAGGGTTTTCTGCGCGCGCTTGCGTCGCGCTCGCTCGTGGCGGCGCTCATGCGGCGCATCCGCGCGGCGTGGGGGCGGCTGATGGCGTTCGACCTCTCGCAGCCCGCCGACAAGCTGATCGCCCGGCTGGTGATTTTGAACTTCATCCTGGCGGGCGCGTTCTGCCTGTCGTGGGTGTTCGGTCTGCTGGGTCTTGTGCCGTATTCAGTGCTGCTCTTCTTCGCGTTGCGCCGCTGGGCGCGCCGCACGCAGGGCGACTATCTGCGCATTCTGGAGAGCGCCCGCCGCATGGCGGCGGGCGAGCCGGGCGCGCGTCTCGAGCAGAGCGCGGGCATCTTCGACGCGCTGCGCGTTGAGATGAACGCCGTGCAGGACGGCGTCGACCGCGCCGTGGCCGAGCAGGTGCGCAGCCAGAACATGAAAACGGAACTCATCACGAACGTCTCGCACGATCTCAAGACGCCGCTGACGGCCATCATCACGTACGTGGATCTCTTGAAGGACGACACGCTCGACGACGCGACGCGGAAAAAATATGTGGAAACACTGGACAAAAAATCGCAGCGGCTCAAGCGGCTGATCGAGGACCTGTTCGAGATGAGCCGCGCGGCGTCCGGCAACCTGACGCTGGAGCGCCACCGGCTGGACCTGTGCTCGCTGGTGCGGCAGGTGCTGTGTGAGCTGGAGGACCGCACGGCTTCGTGCGGCGTGGAATTTCGCACGAAATACCCGGATGAAAAATTGTGCTGCCTGCTGGACGGGCAGTACACGCGCCGGGTGCTGGAAAACCTGATCGTGAACATCACAAAATACGCCCTCGCGGGGACGCGGGCGTACATCGATCTGGAGCGGCGCGGCGAGTATGCCGTGCTGACATTGAAGAACGTGTCCGCGACGGAGCTGGACTTCGACGCGAGCGCCATCACCGAGCGCTTTGTGCGCGGCGACAGAAACCGCAGCACCGAGGGCAGCGGCCTCGGCCTCGCCATCGCGAAGAGCCTGACGGAATTGCAGGGCGGGACGTTCCTCGTCGAGACCGACGGCGATTTGTTCAAGGCCACCCTGAGCTTCCCGCTGTGCGCAGATTTTTAACATGCGTCTGTTGCCCTTTTGCACCGTCCCCAGCGGGAGGGCAGAGCTTTGCCTCCCCTTAGCTTCCCCTTATAAAACCGCAAACAGAAAGACCGCCGCCCGCGAGGGGCGGCGGTCTGAGGCTGTCGAAAAAGTTCGACAGCCTCCTGAGGGACACCAAACGCACCACCCGCGCGATGCGCGGGGGATGCTTATTGGTTTCCCCCAGTACCCTTTTCCGGCGCTTTTTCTGCGAAGGGTTTATCGACAAGCTGAGACCGCCGCCCGCGAGGGGCGGCGGTCTTTTTGTCTTGGAGAAATTACAGGAACCACTCCGCGCCGAGACCCGTGACGGTGAACGCCGTCAGGATGTACAGGCAGATGGAGGTGACGTACGCGAACGGGATGGAGAGCTTGAGGTATTCTCTCGACTCGACCTTCGTGTACGCGAGGCCCCACGCGATCCAGGACTGCGTGATGCACGAGCCGACGTTGACCGTCGTGGACGGGATGGTGAACACGCAGAACAGGAACGGGATGGAGAAGTTGCCGACACCAGACAGAACGCCGAGCGTGGCGGCGCCGCAACCGTACACGGTGAGAGGTCCGCGGAAGAAGCCCAGGATGGTCAGCACGGCAAACACGACGCAGACGACGATCTCGCTGCGGGGCATGATGCCGCCGATGACGACCTTGAAGTACGGCGAGGCATACGTCGCGCAGGTGTTGAACATCGGCAGCGTGAGCAGGAAGCCGATCAGCGGAGCAGTGTCAACGACACCCTCGTAGTACAGCTTGTTGACGAGCTGGCAGTTCTCCTTGAACGTGCCCTTCATCTTGCCGCAGATGAACAGCGCCGCAAAGCCCGCGATGACGAAGCCGCCGATGACGGAGAAGTCGAACGCGATCTTCAGGACGACGGGGACGATGGGCAGGATCAGCGCGATGGCGGGCGCGTCCTTCGTCTGCGCCGCGCCGGAGGTCTGGGCCGCCCAAGCGTGGCTCTTCGCGCCGCTGAGCTTGAGGTAGATTCCCGTTTGCACTGAGACGGCGACCACCGAGATGGCCAGCGCATAGTAGCCCCAGTGCGTGGCATACCACGAGAACGAGAAGTTGGGCATCTCGACGGCGCCCAGCAGGAACGCGCGCATCTGCGAGAATTGCAGGACCGGGTTCAGGTACATACCGGCCGAGACAGAGCCCATGAATGTAAACATGGCGATGGCCTTGGGGATGCCGAGGCTCATCATGATGGGCAGCACGATAACGCCGATGGCGATAACGGGGCCCGCGCCCATCATAGCGGTGAAGATGAATGCCGTCACGACGTTGAGCAGGATGATCGTGATCAGCGGGCGGTCGCCGCCCAGCTCAACCGTCTTGCGGATCAGCGTGGAAGCGATGCCGGTCTCCATCAGCACGCGGCCGAACCAGGCGCCCCAGCACACGTTGACGAGCGTGGTGCCCCAGCCCTCCGGCGCGGACTGATAGATGTTGTTCAGAATAGCTACAAGGCCCTTTCCGCCCTCAAACTGAAGCACCGGGTTCGCCGCCAGAAAATCCGCGGACGACAGGGGCACGCCGCCGAGCGACAGCACCGTCCATGCCACGGAAATGATCAGGAAGCCGATCATCAGGTTGAAGCCCTTGACGCAGTACCATGCCAGCGCAAAGAACGTCAGCAGGAGCAGGATGCCAATGACATATTCCATGAACTGTATTCCTCCCTTTTTTGATTCGAATTCCGCCCGGACGCCGCCTTGACCGACAAGCCTTCCGCACCGTCAAACCGCCGTCCGCTTCTGCGGATATTCACATTATATCTAATCGGCGCACGCATTTCAAGATGCAAATGCAGCAAAACCACTGAATTGTGACGAAACGATGAATATTTCACATTTTTGCCCGCACGCAAAAAGCCGGCGGGAAAACCCGCCGGCCGCGGCTGTTTTTCCGGCGCGCACGCCGCCGTCCCGCGCAAGGGACAAAACGCTCATTTGTTGCGGATCATCAGGTTCTTGCCGCCGCTGGGCAACTCCTGATAGCGCGTCTCGAACGCCTTGGTGTAGTCGATCAGCTTGTGCAGCTTCGAGAAGCCGTAGTTGCGCGAGTCGAAGTCCGCGTAGATGCGCGAGAGCATCACGCCCACCTGCGACAGCGTCATGTAGCCGTCCTCGTCGGACTCGTAGTCGATGATCTCTCGGATCTTCTCCACGATCTCCGCCAGCGGCACGAACGATCCGGCCAGCTCCTCCTCGCTGTGCACGGCGGGCGGCTCCGGCTTCTCGGCCTTCCCCGCCTTTTTCTTCGCGGCGCTCCGCGCGGGCTTTTCGGTCTTTTCGGGTTTTTCGGTCTTCTCAGGCTGCTTTTCCGGCGCCTTCTCGGCTTTCTTCTCGGCGGGCTTCGGCTCCTCGGCGGGCTTGTTCATGCCCATCAGGACGTCGAGGTACTTGAACGAATCGCACGCCGATTTGAACGCCGCCGGCGTTTTGCTCTCGCCCATGCCGATGACGAACATCCGGCTCTCGCGCAGGCGCGCGGCCAGGCGCGTGAAGTCGGAATCCGAGCTGACGAGGCAGAAGCCGTCGACGTTCTTCGCATAGAGGATGTCCATCGCGTCGATGATGAGCGCGGAGTCCGACGCGTTCTTGCCCTGCGTGTAGCGGAACTGCTGGATGGGCTGGATGTTGTGCTCCGACAGCACCTTTTTCCACGACGACATCTCGTTCGTCGTCCAGTCGCCGTAGATGCGCTTGTAGGCGGGCGTGCCGTACATGCTCACCTCGCTGAGGATGACCTTGATGTATTTCGGCGAGACGTTCTCCGCGTCGATCAAAAGCGCGATGACCTTGCCGTTTTCCATAAATACTGACTCCTTTTTTACCGTTTTGCAAAATCCGCGCCGCGCGCAGCCGATCGCTTGCACATCGCGGCGGATTGCCTTATAATATATAGAATATGAATTTTTCGATCAAAGAAGGGATACTGTGACACGTCTTCTGGTGCGGCTGTTCGTCAAAAACAGCCGCGATACGGACGATCCCGCCGTGCGCGCCGCGTACGGAAACCTCGCGGGGGCGGTGGGCATCGCGTGCAACGTGCTGCTGTGCGCCGCGAAGCTCGCGGCCGGCCTGCTGGCGGGAAGCATGTCCATCATGGCCGACGCGCTGAACAATTTATCGGACGCGTCGTCCAGCGTCGTGACGCTTCTGGGCTTCCGCCTCTCGGCAAAGCCCGCCGACAAGGAGCACCCGTTCGGTCACGCGCGCATCGAGTACATCGCCGGCCTCGGCGTCGCGGTGATGATCCTTCTCATCGGCCTCGAGCTGGCGAAGTCAGGCGTCGGGAAGATCCTCTCGCCCGAGCCGGTGGAGTTCACGCTGCTCACGGCGGCGGTGCTGTGCGGCTCGGTGGCGCTGAAGCTGTGGATGACCGTGTTCAACCGCAAGCTGGCGCTGAAGCTGGAATCCGCGACGCTGCGCGCCACGTCGGCCGACAGCCGCAACGACGCCGTCGCGACGACGGCGGTGCTTCTGGCCGCGGTCGTCGAACACTTCACGCACGTGAACCTCGACGGCTGGATGGCGCTCGCGGTGGCGGCATTCATCCTGTACAGCGGCGTGGGCATTCTGCGCGACACGCTCAGCCCGCTGCTGGGCGAGGCTCCGACGGCGGAGCTGTCGCAGTACATCGCCCGCAAGGTGCTGAGCTACGACGGCGTGCTCGGCACGCACGACCTGATGGTGCACGACTACGGCCCGGGCCGCCGGTTCGGCAGCGTGCACGTCGAGATGGACGCGTCGGTCGATGTGATGAAGAGCCACGAGATCATCGACACGATCGAGCGCGACTTCCTCGCGAACGACCACATGCACATCATCATCCACTTCGACCCCATCGTCACGGGAGACGAGGCCGTCGGCACGAAGCGCGAGTGGGTCAAGAGTCTGGTGCAGTCCATCGCGCCGGAGCTGTCCATCCACGATTTCCGCATGGTCCCCGGCCCGAACCACACGAATGTGATCTTTGACGTTGTGGCGCCGCCCGATTTTCCGCTCACGGACGACGCGCTGAAAAAACGCATCGGCGAACTGGTGAGCGCGGACGACCCGTCGTGCGCCGCCGTCGTGACCGTCGACAAAAGCTATGCGCCCATCCCATCGGACGCGTCAAATACGAAAGGATGAAGCATTATGGAATTTCGCATCTCCGACCGCATGGCGGCCATGAAACCCTCCGTCATCCGTGAGATCCTCAAACAGATGAGCGACCCCACGCTGATCAGCTTTGCAGGCGGCAACCCGGCGGCGGACTCGTTCCCCAAAGAGGCCATCGCGCGCTTCTCGGCCGAGCTGCTCGCCGAAGACCCGGTGGGTATGCTGCAATACTCGGTTTCCGAGGGCGTGCCCGCCGTTCGCGAGGCGATGAAGCAGTTCGTGAACCGCCGCTTCCATGTCGTGCGCGAGTCGGACGAGGCGCTCGTCGTCTCCGGCGGCCAGCAGGTCATCGACTTCGCGGCGAAGTGCCTCGTCAACGAGGGCGACACCGTGGCCGTCGAGGACCCGGCGTTCCTCGGCGCGTACAACACGCTGCGCAGCTACGGCGCGAAGCTGGTCGGCGTGCCGATGGAGGACGACGGCGTCGACCTCACGGTGCTGGAGCATGTGCTGAAGACGCAGGCCCCGCGGCTGTTCTACTGCATTCCGAATTTCCAGAACCCCACCGGCAAGACGATGAGCTATGAAAAGCGCGTCGGCGTGTACGAGCTGTGCGCGAAATACAATGTGCCCATCCTCGAGGACGACCCGTACGGCGAGCTGCGCATCTCCGGCGAGGACGTGCCGCCGATCAAGAGCCTCGACCAGAAGGGCATCGTGATCTACGCCGCCAGCTTCTCGAAGATCCTCAGCCCGGCGATGCGCCTCGCGTGCTGCGTGTGCGACAAGGGGATCGCCCAGCGCATGGTCGTGGCGAAGCAGTGCTGCGATGTGCACACCACCGTGTGGTCGCAGCGCGTGTGCGCCCGCGTGCTGACGGAGACGGACATCGACGCGCACATCGAGGCGCTGCGCGACATCTACCGCCGCAAGGCGAACCGGATGCTGAACGCGCTCGACACGCTGTGCCCCGCCATCGAGCACACCGTCCCGGAGGGCGGCATGTTCGTGTGGGCGACGCTGCCGGTGCACATCGACATGCCCGCGTTCGTGGCGAAGTGCCTCGAGCAGAAGGTGGCCGTCATCCCCGGCAACGTATTTTTCGTCAACGAGAGCGTGCCGTGCCAGAGCGTGCGCATGAACTACTCGTCCCCGACGGTCAGCGACATCGACAAGGGCGTCGCGATCATGGCCGACGTGCTGCGCAGCATGTGAGACGTGCGGAAAGGGGAAGTAAAATGATCCGTGGCGTGATTTTTGATATGGACGGCCTGATGTTCGACACCGAGCGCATCTATCAGGAGGCGTGGATCGAGGCGGGGCGCCGCCTCGGCGCGCCCGTGACGGAGGACGTCGTGCTGCGCATCCGCGGGCGCAACGTCGCCGACAGCCGCCGCCTGTTCGAGGAACTGTTCGACGGGGCGGTCGACTACGACGCCGTGCGCGCTGTGCGCACAGAGCTATCGGACGCGGCCATCGCGAAGAACGGCCTGCCGCCGAAGCCGGGCCTGTACGCGCTGCTGGACGAGCTGGAAAAACGCGGCATCGGCGCGGCGCTCGCCACCAGCACCGCGCGCGAAAAGGCGATGGAATACCTCGGCCTCGCCGGCGTGCGGGAGCGCTTTGCCGCGTCCGTGTGCGGCGACGAGGTGGCTCACTCGAAGCCCGACCCCGACATCTTCCAGCGCGCCGCGGCGCTTCTGAACGTGCCGTGCGGCGAGTGCATCGTGCTGGAGGACAGCCCGAACGGCCTCGTGGCGGCGCACCGCGCGGGCGCGAAGCCCGTGATGGTGCCCGACCTGACGCCGCCGGACGATGAGCTGCGCTCCATCTGCGCCGCCGTTGTGCCCACGCTCGCCGACGTCATCCCGCTGCTCGACACATTGTGACAAGCTTTACCGCCCTGCTTTTTCGCCTCCCCTTTGAGGGGAGGCAGGATGCGCCCTTTTCCGGTTTCTCGACAACCTGTGGCCGCCCCTCAATGGGGCGGTCTTTTTTTGCTCGTTTCCGCATACCGTGTGGAAAAAGGAGGGTGTGCGGAATGCGGATCGTGGTGGCGGGCGGCGGCTGGGCCGGGTGCGCGGCGGCGGCCGCCGCGGCAAAGCGCGGCGCTCAGGTGACGCTGTGCGAGCGCACGGACCAGCTGCTCGGGACGGGGCTTTCGGGCGGCATCATGCGCAACAACGGGCGGTTCACCGCCGCCGAGGAGCTGCTGGCGATGGGCGGCGGCGAGCTGATCGCGGCGGCGGACCTGTGCGCGAGGCACCGGAACGTCGATTTTCCCGGCCACCGCCACGCGACGCTGTACGACACGGCGCGGATGCCCGTGGCCGTGGAGAATCTGCTGCGCGCGCTGGGCGTGGAGCTGCGATTCGAGACGCGGATCACGCGCGCCGCCGTGCGCTCCGGGCGCATCGCGTCCGTCACGTCGCAGCGCGGCGAGGAATTTTCCGCCGGGGCGTTCGTCGACGCGACCGGCTCGGCCGGCCCGCAGGCAAACTGCGCGAAGTACGGCTCCGGCTGCGCGATGTGCGCGCTGCGCTGCCCGTCGTACGGGCCGCGCGTCAGCCTGTGCGCGCTGGCGGGCGTGAAGGAATCCGCGCTCCCCCGCCCCGACGGCGGCACGGGCGCGGTGTCCGGCTCGTGCAAGCTTGACAAGGCCTCGCTGTCCGCCGCGCTTCGCACGGCGCTCGACGAGCGGGGCGTCGTCATCACGCCCATTCCGCGCGCGCTCGTGCGTGACAAACTGGCGCTCAAGGCGTGCCGCCAGTACGCGCTGGACGCGTACCGCGACAACGTGGTGCTGCTGGACACGGGCAGCGCGAAGCTGATGAGCCCGTGGATGCCGCTGCGCGAGCTGCGGCGCGTGCCGGGGTTCGAGCAGGCGCGCTATGAGGAGCCGCTCGCGGGCGGGCGCGGGAACTCGGTGCGGCTTTTGGCGGCTGTCGGGCGCGATGACGCGATGCGCGTGCTCGGCGCGACAAACCTGTTTTGCGCGGGCGAGAAGGCGGGCATGTTCGTCGGCCACACCGAGGCCATCGTCACCGGCACCATCGCGGGGTACAACGCCGTGCGCCTGCTGCAAAACCTGCCGCTTCTGGCGCTGCCGCGCTCGCTCGCGTGCGGGGACGCCGCCGCCTTCGCGCGCGAGAACTTCCCGGGCCTGCGCGTCACGTTCTCGGGCGCGGAGTACTTCGAGCGCATGAAGCAGCTGGGGCTCTACACGACCGACCGCGCCGCCATCCGCGCGCGCGTGGCGAAGGCGGGCCTGACGGGCGTGTTCGCGCGGTAGATCAGGCGTCCCAGTCGCACGCCGTGCGCGCGCAGATGACCGAGTGCACGTACTTTTTCACCTCGCAGTGCGCCGGGTGGTCGGCGTACACGGCCAGCGCCTCGCGGCTCTCAAGCTCGGTGTACAAAATGACGTCCGCGCCCGCGAAGCCCATGCTGACCTCGGCCTTGAGCAGGCCGGGCACGACGCCGACGAGCGCCTCGAGGCGCTTTTTCATCTCGGCCGCGACCTGCGGCTTCGTCTCCTTGTCCTTCAGTTCCCACATGACAACGTGTTTGACCATGTTTTCTTCTCCTTCATACATTTATTTCGGCTTCGGCGGGCGGATGGACAATCCGCCCAGACCGAGGTCGTTTTTGAGCACGCTTCCGCCCGCGATGGACGACGGGCCGTACTTGCCGCGGATGGCGTCGAGGCTCTTCTCGAGCCGCTCGCGCTTGTCGCTCTTTGCCGGCGCGTCCCCGTCGAAGAGCGACAGCTGTTCGGCCGCGCCGTGCGAGAGGCCGAGCGCCGTCACCGTCAGCGCGCGCACCGGGGCCGGGAAGCGCCAGTTCGCGCGCAAAAGTTCCAGCGCCGCCTGCGCGATGCCCCGCCCGGTGCACACGGGCGACGGAAGCTGCGTCTGGCGCGAGATCAGCTTCATCTGCGGGTCCTTTACGCTGAGCTGCACCGCCGACGCCCACATCCCGTGCGCGCGCAGGCGCGAGGCCACCTCGTCCGACAGCGCGAACAGCGCCGTGCGCGCCTCGGCCTCGCTCGTGAGGTCGTGCGGGAACGTCAGCCCGTTGCCGACGCTCTTGACCTCCTGCTTGTCGTAGATGCTGCGCACGGGCGAGTCGTCCTCGCCGCGCGCAAAGCGCGACAGCTCCGCGCCGAGCTTGCCGAGCGACGCCGTCAGCACGGCCGGGTCGGCCACCGCGAGCTCGCCGATCGTCCGGATGCCGAGCGATGCCAGCTCGCGCGACGCCGAGCGCCCCACATATAATAAAGACGACGCGGGCAGCGGCCAGACGACGTTCCGGTAGTTTTCGCGCGTGAACTGCGTCACGGCGTCCGGCTTTTTGTAGTCCGACCCGAGCTTCGCGAACACCTTGTTGAAGCTGACGCCAACGGACACGGTCAGCCCCGTCTCCGCCTTCACCGTGCGCCGGATCTCGTGCGCCACCGCGCCCGGGGCCGCGCCGAACAGATGCCATGACGCCGTCACGTCCAGCCAGCTCTCGTCGATGCCGAACGGCTCCACAAACTCCGTATACCGCGCGTAAATCTCGTTGACGCGTTTGGAATACTGTCTGTATAATTCGTGGTGTGCGGGCAGCAGAACGAGGTCCGGGCACTTGCGTCTGGCGGAGACGATGGTCTCGGCCGTCTGGACGCCGAAGCGCTTCGCGGGCTCGTTTTTGGCGAGGATGATGCCGTGGCGCGACTCGGGGTCGCCGCAGACGGCGGCGGGCACGCCGCGCAGCTCCGGGCGCGACAGCAGCTCCACCGACGAGTAAAAGCTGTTGCAGTCGCTGTGAAAGATCACGCGGTCCATGCGCCCGCCTCCCCTCTTTGTCTATTATACACATTTGTGGTACAATAGGAAAGACCGAACATGACGAGGGGAGGGATCGCGCGATGCGCGCCGCACAGCGTCTGACAAAAATCTGTTTCGCCCTGTTCGCGGCGGCGTGCGCCGTGACGGCCGCGGTGTGCGTGCTCGACGCGCGCGCCGAGGCGTTCACGTACAAGGACGTGACGTATTTCACATTCTCGCCGCCGCTGCTCGCTTTGAGCGTCCTCGCAATGGGCGCGCTGGCGCTTTTTGCCGCGCGCCTGTGGGGACGCCGCGTGACGCGCGCGCCGCGCTTTGCCGCGCCCGCGCTGCTGGCGGCGTACTTCGCGGCGGCGCTTTGCTTCGGCTTTGCGATGCGCGTGCAGCTGATCACGAACTGGGACTACGGCGTCGTGCTGGACGCGGCGATACGCCGTGTGACGGCGGGCACGCTGCCGGGCGAATACTTCGCGCTGTTTCCGAACAACGCGCCGCTGTACCTGCTGCTGACGGCGTGGCTGCGCGGGGCGAACGCGCTCGGCGTGACGGACCTCGTGGGCGCGACGATCGTTCTGAGCGCGGCGGCCGTCACGGCGTCGCAGGGGTTTTTGTACCTCGCGGCGCGGCGGATGTGGGGCGCAAAATGGGCGCTGTTCGCGCTGTTGGCCGGGATGTGCACGTACGGGATGCTGGCGTACGCGCCCATCGCGTACACGGATACGCTGTCGATGCCGTTTCCCGTCGCGGGCGCGTGGCTGTGGCTGTGCGCGCGCGGCGCGCTGAACGAAGGGCGGGGCCGGCGCGGCCTCGCGCTCGCTGCGGCGTGCGGCGCGGTTCTGGCGGCGGGAGCGTTTTTGAAGGTGACGTGCGCGGTCGCGCTCGTGGCCGTGTGCATCGACGCGCTCTTGCTGCTGCGCGGGCGCGCGAAGCTGTCGGCCGCGGCGGCTGCCGCGGCGTTCGCGGCGCTCTATCTGCTGTTCGGCGCGGCGCAGGCGGCGTCGCCCGACCTGCCCGCGCTCGACAAAGCCGACTCCGTGCCATATGAGCACTGGGTGATGATGGGCCTCTCGGGCGTCGGGGGATACGACGACGACGACTATCAGCTGACGCTCTCGGCGGACACGTACGAGGCGCGGCGGCAGCTCGCGCGCGGTGAGATCGCGCGGCGCGCGTCGGAGCTGGGCGTGTCCGGCATGGCACGCCACCTCGCCGACAAGCTGAGCTACATCTTCGGCGACGGCACGTTTTACTCCGGCATGAAGCTGCGGCAGGCGCCGGAGCATTTGAACCTTCTGCACCGGCTGTGCCTGTTCGAGTTCCGGGGCTTCCCGCTGCTCGCGTATCCCGTGACAGGGCTGCACCTCGCGGGCGTGCTGTTCGCGGGCGCTGCGGCGCTGCGGCGGCGGAAGGAGGCGCTGTTCCTGATGCTGGCGTCGCTCGGGCTCGGGATGTTTTTGCTTTTGTGGGAGGCGCGCAGCCGGTATCTTGTGAATTTTCTTCCCCTCCTGATCCTCTGCGCCGTGTGCGGGCTTGTGAGTTTGCGCGGCGTGTGGTATGATATTCAGATAAGGCGCGACAAAGGCGCGGAAAGGAGCGTACGAAACAATGGACGCGAGAGTGAAGCAGCTGCTGGACACGATGACGGCCCGCGCGAACGAAGCGCGGCAGACGGTGAAGACAGCCGCCGGGGAGGCGTGGGACAAGGTCGACGAGATGAAGGCGAACCTTGAGATCTCGCGCCTGCGCTCGGAGCAGGAAAAGGTGTTCGCCGACATCGGCCGGCTGGTCTATTATATGAGCACGTCCGCGGAGGAGCTGCCCACCGAGGGCAAAACGCCGCGTCAGGCGCTGGACGACCTGCTGATCGATGCCGAGCAGTTCGAGCAGGAGATCGGCAACATCGCGCGCCGCGCGGGCAAGGAGACGCCGTGACATTCCATGAAGCCTTCTGGTATTTCGTGATCTACGCGGCGCTGGGCTGGGGCCTCGAGGTGTGCTTTTGCTCCGTCGACACGGGAAAGTTCGTGAACCGCGGCTTTCTCAACGGCCCGGTGTGCCCGATCTACGGCTTCGGCATGGTGCTGGTGTGCGCGGTGCTGGGGCCTGTCTCGGGCAATCTTCCGCTGCTGTTCTTCGGCGGCATGGCGCTGACCAGCGCGCTGGAGCTCGTGGGCGGCTGGGCGCTGAAAAAGCTCTTTCACACGACGTGGTGGGATTACTCTGACCAGCCGTTCAACCTCGGCGGGTACATCTGCCTGAAATTCAGCCTCGCGTGGGGCGTGTGCGTCGTGTTTGCCGTGCGCGTCATCCACCCCATCGTCGCGGGGTTCGTGGCGGGGATGCCGCACACGCTGTCGCTCGTGCTGGGCGTCCTGTGCGCGCTGCTGTTCGCCGTGGACATCACGGCCACCGTCGCGGACATCCTGCGCCTCGACGAGACGCTGGGCCGCATCTCCGCCGTCGCGGGCAAGATGCGCGAGGGTTCCGACACCATTGCCGAGGCGCTGGGCGACACGGCCATCGCCGTGGACGGCAAGCTCGACAGCTACGGGCCGGAATTTTCCGCCCGGATGGATCTGCTGCGCGCGGAACTGGCTGACCGGCGCCACATGGCGTCGATGCGCCTGCTGCGCGCGTTCCCCGACATGAAGAACCTGCGCCACGGCGAAGCGCTCGACACGCTGCGCGCGTGGTATCAATCCAAGACCGAAAAATAAGAGGAGTTTGAAACAGTATGAAAACAGCGCCGCTGAAAGGCATGAGAGATTATTTGCCGCGCGAGATGCGCATTCGGGACTACGTTCAGTCCGAGATCCTGGACACATACCGCGCGTCCGGCTTTGAGCGCATCGCCACGCCGATGCTCGAGGACATGGAGAACCTGGACAAATCCGACGGCGGCGACAACCTGAACCTCATTTTCAAGGTGCTCAAGCGCGGCGAAAAGCTGGAGAAGGCGCTGGCCGCGGGCAGCGAGAAGGAGCTGTCCGATATGGGGCTTCGCTACGACCTGACGCTGCCGCTCACGCGCTTCTACGCGGCCAACCGTGAGAAGCTGCCCGCGCCGTTCAAGGTCATCCAGACCGACCGCGTGTTCCGCGCCGAGCGTCCGCAGAAGGGACGCCTGCGCGAGTTCGTCCAGTGCGACATCGACATCCTCGGCGATGCGTCGCCGAACGCGGAGATCGAGCTGATCGACACGACCGCCCGCGCGCTTTTGCGCATCGGCTTTGAGGGCTTCACCGTCCGCGTCAACGACCGGCGGCTTTTGCGCGGGATGCTGAAGAACTTCGGCTTCGCGGAGGACACGCTCGACACCGTGTGCGTCTCGTTCGACAAGCTGGACAAGATCGGCGCGGACGGCGTCGCGGCCGAACTGCGCGAGAAGGAGCTGCCGGAGGCGGCCGTCGCCGCGCTGGCGGATTTCCTCGCGAAGGATGAGCCGTCGCTCGACGCCGTGGCGTCGCTGTGCGGCGACGACGCGCTTGCGGACGCGCTGCGCCGCGTGATCGGCACGGTGGAGAAATTGTCTGGCGGCCGCTATGCCGTCGAGTACGCGCCCAGCCTCGTGCGCGGGCAGGGCTATTACACCGGCATGGTGTTCGAGGTGGCCGCGAAGGGCTTTTCCGGCGCGGTCGCGGGCGGCGGCCGGTACGACAAGCTCGTGGGCAAGTTCATCGGGCAGGACGTGCCTGCCGTGGGCTTTTCCATCGGCTTTGAGCGCATCTGCGCGATCCTGCTCGACGAGGGGTACGAGATCCCGGCGGCGAAAAAGCGCGTCGCGCTCGTCTACCCCGCGGACGCGGACTTCGCGGACGTGCTGGCAAAGGCCGGCGAGCTGCGCGGCGAGTACGACGTCACCGTCGCGGCCGCGGCGAAGAAGGTGGGCAAGCAGCTCGACCGTCTGGCGCAGAGCGGCGTGAGCGGCGCGTGCTTCTGGGACAAGTTCCCGGAGATCAAGTGGTTCTGATCGCGAAAAGAGAAGACGGCGGCGGGGCCGCGCTGCCGTGAGAGGGGAAGATTATGGGAAGATTGCTCGACGACGCGCGCTCCATGCGGGACAAGGACCCCGCCGCGCGCACTCTGGCAGAGGTCATGCTGCTGTATCCGGGCTTCCACGCGCTTTTGTTCTACCGCGTGGCGCACCGGCTGTACAAAAAGCGCCACTTTTTCCTTGCCAGAATGATCAGCCAGTGGGGCCGCGGCTTCACCGGCATTGAGATCCATCCGGGCGCGACGATCGGCCGCGGGCTGTTCATCGACCACGGCGCGGGCGTCGTGATCGGCGAGACGGCCGAGGTGGGCGACAACGTGACCATCTATCACGGCGTGACGCTGGGCGGCACCGGCAAGGACGAGGGCAAGCGCCACCCAACAGTGTGCGACAATGTGCTGCTGGGCACCGGCTGCAAGGTGCTGGGGCCCATCACAATCGGCGAGAACAGCCGCGTCGGCGCGAACAGCGTCGTGTTGCAGTGCATCCCGGCGAACGCCACGGCCATCGGCATCCCGGCGCGCGTGGTGCGCATCAACGGCAACAAGGTGCAGCACGAGAGCGAGGCGCTGAACCAGCGCGACTACCCCGACGTGGTGCACGACGCGCTGCGCGACCTCTCGCTGCGCGTGGCGAAGTTGGAGTACCCCGACGAGACGCCCGAGGGCGACCCTCTGCCGGACGTGCCTCAGACAGAGGAATAAAGCGGACGGCCCCGGCGCGCTTGCGCCGGGGCCGTCTTTCATTGTTCGACGATTTTCATGTTCGGATACACGCGCTCGATGCGCTCATCGGGGAAGCGCTCGTCGAGCCAGACGGCGAGCGGCGTGTCCGCCTCGGGCTGCGTCAGGCGCTGCGTGTAGCGCGCCACCGCGAGCGCCGACACCGCCATGTTCGCCGCCATGAACACGACGAGCACCCACGTGACGATCTTCCCCGCTCTGACCGGCAGCTTCTCGATCAGACGCGAGAGCACCGGGTAGCAGCCCTTGAGCCACACGACGGCCGCGATGCCCCAGAAAAAGCAGTACAGAAGGTTGATGCGGCCGCCGAGGTTGAACGGGATCTTGCTGTAGTCCCAGAATACGGTGCCGAAGACAAGCTCCGTGAACACGCTGCACACGTACTCGTACGCGCCGCCCAGCACGGTGCCCGCGATGAAGATGAAGCGGTCGCTCCTGTCGCGCCAGCGGTACAAAAGCGCCGTGAAGATCATGCAGCCGAGGCCCCACACGATGCTGAACGGGCCCCAGACGACGCTCGAGCGGCTCATCCAGACGCCCGCCGTCACGCGGCAGAAGATGGTCTCGGTGATGTCGCCCAGAAACGCGCCGATGAAAAACAGCAGCGTCAGCTTGTAGAAGCCGCAGCCGGCGGCGAACACGGCGGGCTTTTCCTCGGCGGCGCGCGCCTTTTTCGCCTCGACGATCTTTTCGACCTCGAGGTTCGGGTACGCGCGCAGCACGCGGCGCTGGATGCGGCGCGTCACGGCGTTGCCGAGCGCGTCGGTAAACTGGCTCATCGAATCGCCGATCTCGCCGACGCGGCGCAGCCGCCGCTCCATCTGCAACAGCGCCGCCGCGCTGGAGGCGAAGTCGATGAGGAGCAACACGATCAGCGCCCACAGAAGCGGCACCGTGATGAACTCCGGCACAAGGCTGCCCAGACGCAGCAGAAGCGGGTTCAGGAACAGGATGCAGATGACCGCGAACACGCCCCAGACCGCCGCGTATTTCAGGCAGACGTAGCCGTCGAACTGAAATTTCTCATTGGAATAGTCCCACCACTTTCGGTGGAAGATGCGCTCGAGCGCCCAGCCGGAGACGAACTCGACGAACGCCGAGAGGATCATGCCGCCCAAAAACAGAAACAGCGGCGTGTCGCGCAGCTCGGGCAGGAACATTGCGAACACAAGCGACACCGTGCCGTAGATCGGGCACAGCGGCAGGTTCAGAAAGCCGCGGTTGACAAAGCGCTTCTGCTTCACGGCGGCCTGCGCCGTCTCGAGCAGCCAGCCGGCGAACGAGTAGACGAAGAACAGCCACAGGCTCGGGTAAAATCCGTAACTCATACAAACCTCACAGTCCCGGCCGGAGGGCCGGACGTTGTTTTCCTTATTATATGCGCAAAACATGTTTCGGTCAACGCGGGAAACACTTGCAAAGCGCGGGAGAATATCGTACAATAAAAAATTGTGAAATCTCAACGACAAAACGGGAGGAAGTCTTTTGAAGGAAACAGAAAGCCAGATCCGCCGCCGGCGGACGTTCGCCATCATCTCGCACCCGGACGCCGGCAAGACGACGCTGACGGAGAAGCTGCTGCTCTACGGCGGCGCCATCCAGCAGGCGGGCATCGTCAAGGGCAAGAAGGGCGCGCGCGCCGCCGTCTCCGACTGGATGGAGATCGAAAAGCAGCGCGGCATCTCCGTCACGAGCTCCGTTTTGCAGTTTGAATACAACGACCGCTGCATCAACATCCTCGACACGCCGGGACATCAGGACTTCTCCGAGGACACGTACCGCACGCTGATGGCGGCGGACTCGGCCGTCATGGTCATCGACGCCGCGAAGGGCGTCGAGGCGCAGACGAAGAAGCTGTTCAAGGTGTGCGCGATGCGTGGCATCCCGCTGTTCACGTTCGTCAACAAGCTCGACCGCGACGCGCGCAACCCGTTCGACCTGCTGGAGGAGATCGAGCAGGTGCTGGGCATCGAGACGTATCCGATGAACTGGCCCATCGGCTCCGGCAAGGAGTTCAAGGGCGTGTACGACCGCAACGCGAAGGAAATTCTGGCGTTCCGCTCCGTCGGCAAGGTGGGCACGCAGCAGGCGGAGAAGATCGAGGCGCACCTCGGCGACGGGAACCTCGACGAGCTGCTGACGGCAGAGCTGCACCAGACGCTCTGCGACGACATCGAGCTTCTGGACGGCGCGGCGTACGAATTTGACAAGGACAAGGTCGACCACGGCCGGCTCACGCCCGTGTTCTTCGGCTCCGCGCTGACGAACTTCGGCGTCGAGCCGTTCCTCGCGGACTTTCTGCGCCTGACGACGCCCCCGCTCGCGCGGCACGCGTCGTGCGGCACGGTCGACCCGTACTCGGACGATTTCTCGGGCTTTGTGTTCAAGATCCAGGCGAACATGAACAAGGCGCACCGCGACCGCATCGCGTTCGTGCGTATCTGCTCGGGCAAGTTTGAGCGCGGCATGGACGTGCTGCACGTGCAGAGCGGCAAGAAGGTGAAGCTGGCGCAGTCGACGCAGCTGATGGCGTCCGAGCGCGAGATCGTCGACGAGGCGTACGCGGGCGACATCATCGGCCTGTTCGACCCGGGCATCTTCTCCATCGGCGACACGATCACGACGGCGAAGACGCCGTTCACGTTCGACGGCATCCCGACGTTCGCGCCCGAGCACTTCGCGCGCGTGTCTCAGGTGGACACGATGAAGCGCAAGCAGTTCGTGAAGGGCATGGAGCAGATCGCGCAGGAGGGCGCCATCCAGATCTTCAAGGAGCTGGACGGCGGCATGGAGGAAGTGATCGTCGGCGTGGTGGGTGTGCTGCAATTCGAGGTTTTGGAGTACCGCCTGAAAAACGAGTACAACGTCGACATCCGGATGCAGCGTTTGCCGTACGGCTTCATCCGCTGGATCGACAACGCCGACGAGATCGACGTCAAGGGCCTGAGCCTCACGAGCGACACAAAGCGCGTGGAGGACTTCAAGGACCGCAAGCTGCTGCTCTTCACGAGCGCGTGGAACATCACGTGGGCCGAGGAGCACAACAAGGGGCTCGCGCTCTCCGAGGTCGGGCGCTGATTCCGAGATAATGAACAGGAGGCCGCTGCCCGCGAGGGCGGCGGCCTCCTTCAGTTTGTCGATAAACCTGAAAATGCGCGCATCTTGCCTCCCCTTGAGGGGAGGTGCCGGAGCAAAGCGAGGCGGAAGGGTGAACCGTACTCGTTGACCGACACAGCGGATTTTATTGAAGATAAATTCGCCGGGTTCGTGAAATTCATCCCTCCGGCCCTTCGGGCCACCTCCCCTCAATGGGGAGGCAAGAACACATTTTCTGTTTTTTCTCAAACGCGCGGCTGCACGCCGTCGCCCAGATGATAGGCGACCGTGGCGGCCCTGCGCTTTCTCAGCGAGCCCAGCATGATGGGCACCGCGCCGACGATCAAAAAGACATACAGGAGCACGAGGTTGCCCCAGTACGCGCCCGCATCGAGCGCGCCCATCTGCATCAGGTCGCCGACGGAGAGGAACGACTCCCCGAAGCCCCAGCCCAGCTCGCGCGCGATGACGATGGCCCAGTCGATGCGGTCGCCCACATACGTCATGATGAGCATCAGCACGAACGTGACGGTGGCGCCGACCTTCGTCAGCTTTCCGCCGAGCAGCTCGTAGCCCTTCAGCGCGCACAGGGCCATGACGAGGCCCGAGATGACGGAGATGTAACCCAGCTGGCTGAGCACGATGATGCACACCACGCCGGCGAGCGAGCCGAGCAGTGCGCCGACGATGCCCGCGGGCACGTTTTCGCGCGTATTCGCGAGCTTTTCGCTCTCCATCTGCTTGCCCTGCTGCACCAGCGCGTAGCACGCCGGACACAGATTCATCACTTCGCCCCCGACGACGCACCCGTCCGCCTGGCCGGGCTTGCCGCACATCTGGCAGGCGTTGTAAAAGCCGTGCGTGCGCAAAAACGCGAGCACAAGCCCCACCGAGGCCACGGCGTTTTCGGCCACCTTCTTCGGCCACATCGATTGCTTGAGCGACACCGCGAGCACGCTGCCCTTCTGCCGGACCGCGCGGATCGACTTGTGCGCGCGCCGCAGCTCGCGCAACTCGTCGTTCGTGAGCACGCCCGCGGGGCGCAGCGCGGACACCTGAATTTGCAGCATGTACGGATACGACGTGTTCGGCGCAAAGAGCGTGACGTCAAAGCCGTCGCGCTTGCCGTGGATCACGCTGCACGTCGGGTCGACCGCAAGGCCCGCCTGCGCCGCGATGCTCTCATAGCAGTTTTTCACCTGTTTGTTCATGATAACTCCTCCTTTTTTTTCGGCCGGATGCGCTCAGACGCCGTACCGGCCGTACCGCGCACAGACGGTGCGGATGCGCTTTGCGAGCGACGGGGTCAGCTCCTCCGCCAGAACGCGCCACGTCCAGTTGTCGCCGCCGAGCGTCGACGGCGTGTTGATGCGGCCGCGCGCGTCGCTGTCCAGCCAGTCCTGCATCGGCAGGATGCACCACAGCGCGGGGCTTGCGAGCGCGCCACGCATCATGCCGCGGGCGTAGCCCTCCTCCTTGCTGAGGCCGAGGTACTCCGTCGCGCGGCGGCGCGTCGCGGCCGGGGCCGTCTTCCACCAGCCGGCCGTCGTGTTGTTGTCGTGCGTGCCGGTGTACGCGACACAGTGCGCGGGATACGTGTGCGGCTGATACTCACTCTCGCCCGGCGCGTCAAACGCGAATTGCAGCACCTTCATGCCGGGGAAACCGCTGTCGCGCAGCAGATCGTAGACGCTCTGGCACAGATCGCCCAGGTCCTCCGCGACGATGGGCACGTCGCCGAGCTGGCGGCGCACCTCGTTGAACAGCTTCATGCCGGGGCCGTGGCGCCACTCGCCGCCCACGGCCGTCTTGTTTCCGTAGGGAATGGCGAAGTAGGTGTCAAACCCGCGGAAATGATCGATGCGCAGATAGTCGAACTGCATCAGCGCGTAGCGGATGCGGCACACCCACCACGCGTAGCCGGTGCGCTCGTGCTCGTCCCACGCGTAGAGCGGATTGCCCCACAGCTGGCCGTCAGGCGAGAAGTAGTCCGGCGGACAGCCCGCGACGTCCTTCGGCAGGCCGTTTTCGTCGAGCAGGAACAGCGACCCGCCCGCCCAGACGTCCGCGGAGTCGGCCGCGACGTAGATGGGGATGTCGCCGAGGATGGCGACGCACTTCTCCTTCGCGTAGGCGTGCAGCTCGTTCCACTGGAGCGCAAATTCATATTGCAGGAATTTCCAGAAATGCACCTCGCTCTCGTGTTCGGCGTACAGGCGGTCGAGCGCCTCCTTCTTGTGCAGGCGCAGCGCGTCGTCCTCCCACTCGAGGTATGCGCGGCCTCTGTTGAGGCCCTTGGCCGTCATGAACAGCGCGTAGTCCTCGATCCACTCGCGGTTTTCCCAGCAGAAGCGGTAATAATCGTCCGGGAACCATTTCGCGAAGCGCGCGAACGCCTTGCGCAGCACGGCGTAGCGCGACGTGTACAGGGCGGCATAGTCGACGCGGCGCGGGTCTTTCCCGTAAAACTCGCTCTCATACTCCCCTTTTTTCAAAAGGCCCTTGCGGCGCAGCGCGTCGAGGTCGATGAAATACGGGTTGCCCGCGAACGCGGACGGGCTCTGATACGGGCTGTCACCGAAGCTTGTGGGCGTCAGCGGAAGGATCTGCCACACCCGCTGTCCGGACTTGTTCAGAAAGTCGATGAAGCGGCGCGCGCTCTTGCCCAGCGTGCCGATGCCGTACGGGCCGGCGAGGCTGGCAATGGGCATCAGAATGCCGCTCTGCCGTTGATGCAATACCATGTTTTCTCCCCCATCTCAGATGTTGCAGCGCCGGGCGCTGCACATTATCAGCATTATATACCAAAAAGCGTGTGCATGCACATCAAAATTTTGTCGTATTTTTTAGTGCTTTTGACAAATCGGGATGGTACAATAGACGAAAAAGCCGGGAAACAGAGGGGGAATTTCCATGGGTCCGACCGAGAAACTGTATGACCGCGACGCCTATCTGACGAGCTTCTGCGCCGAAGTGCTGGCGTGCGAGGAGCACGGCCACGCGCTGCGCTGCGCGCTGAGCGCGACGGCGTTCTATCCCGAGGGCGGCGGACAGCCCGCTGACCACGGGGCGCTGGGCGGCGCGCGCGTCGTCGACGTGCACGAGGAAAACGGCGTTGTCTGGCACACCGTCACCGCGCCGCTGCGCGTGGGCGAGACGGTGCAGGGCGACATCGACTGGGCGCGCCGGTTCGACCACATGCAGCAGCACACGGGCGAGCACATCCTCTCCGGCGTCGTGCACGAGCTGTACGGCGGCGAAAACGTCGGGTTCGGCATCAGCGCGGACGGCGTGCGCATCGACTTCTCCGTCCCTCTGACGGACGAGATGCTCGAGACCGTCGAGCGCACGGCAAATGAAGCCGTCCAGCGCGACGAGGCCGTGACGGCCGAGTGGCCGGGGCCGATGCAGCTGGCGTGCCTTTCCTACCGCAGCAAGAAGGCGCTGGAGGGGCCGGTGCGCATCGTGACGGCCGGCTCGTCCGACGTGTGCGCGTGCTGCGGCACGCACGTGGCGCGCACCGGCGAGGTGGGGCTTGTGAAGATCGTCTCCGCGCAGAGCTACAAGGGCGGGACGCGGCTGACTGTCGCGTGCGGGATGCGCGCGCTGGCGGATTACCGGCTGCGTCAGACGAGCGTGCACGAGATCTCGGCGCTGTTGAGCGCGAAGCCGGATGAAGTCTCCGGCGCGGTGCGGCGGCTGCTCGAGCAGAACGCCGCGCTGCACGCGCAGCTGGCCGCGGCCGAGAACGCCCGCTTTGCCGCCGAGGCGCGGGCGTGCCGCGCAGGGAGGCCCGCGCTGCGCGTGTGCGAGGGTCTTTCAGGCGACAGCGTGCGCCGCTTCGCCGCGGCGCTGGCGGACGTGTGCGGCCTCGCGGCCGTGCTGTGCCGCCGCGAGGCGGATTTCACGTACGCCGTGTGCGGCACCGGCGCGCCGGAGCTTGCCAAAAAGCTGAACGCCGCGCTGAACGGGCGCGGCGGCGGGCGCGGCGAGCTGGCGCAGGGCAGCGCCGCGTGCGGCGAGGCCGAGGCGCGCGCCTTCTTCGCCGCCGAGGGGTTCGACGCATGAAGCGCGCCGCGCTGCTCGACATTTTGAAGAGCCTCGCCGTCGTCAACATGGTGGCGTTCCACACGCTGTACGACGTGGTGTACATCTTCGGCGTCCCGGTGGCGTTCATGGGCACGCGGGCGGCGTTCGTCTGGCAGCAGGCCATCTGCTGGACGTTCATCCTCGTGTCGGGCGCGCTGAGTTTGTCGTCGCGCCGTCCGTACCGCCGCGCGGCCGTCGTGTTCGGCTGCGGGCTGCTGCTGACGGCTGTGACGTACACGGTGATCCCGTCCGAGCGCATCTCGTTCGGCATCCTGCACTTTC
>CALXIU010000143.1 GCA_944388415.1 uncultured Ruthenibacterium sp.
AATTCCAGCTGTCCTCGATTCTCTGCGTTCTTTACCAGCATTTTTCTCACCCTGCTCCATTATACCGCATTTTTTCCCTTTATACGACAAAAAGGCCACCGAAAGGTGACCTTTTTCGACAAGCTGACGCGCCCGCCCCGAAAGGGGCGGGCGCGTTTTCTTTATACGAAGATGATGACGAACGCGGCCATCGCGAGCGAGAGGGCGGCGGCGAGCGCCATGCCGGGCGTGCGGGCCGCGTTGCGCACGGCGTGCTCCGGCGCTTTGTGCTCCTCGCCGAGCGTGAACAGGTCGCGGCGGCGGAAGTAGAGCACGACCGTGGCGATGGTGCAGCCGATGTACGTCCAGCCCAGCACGGCCGCGGCCGCGAAGTTGTTGATGGCGACGCTGGCCACGACGCCGCCGATGGTGTTGACAGCCATGTGCAGCGCGATGGGATAGACGAGGCGCCCCGTCTTCGCGTAGACGAGCGCGAAGATCAGCCCCAGCGCAAACGTGTAAGGGTACTGGACGATGTTGCCGTGCAAGAGCATGAACAGCACAGCGCTGGCGGCGACGTAGACGCGCTTGCCCTGGCCGCCGACGTAGCGCCACAACAGGCCGCGGAAGATGAACTCCTCGGCGATGGGCGCGAACACGGACACCATCAGCGCGAGGACGGGCAGGTCGAAGTCCAGCACCGTGTTGACGAGGTTCGCGGACTCCGACCCCTTGAGCAGCGACACGAGCGCGTTCAGCCCGTTGCCGACGAGATTGAACACAAACATCGCGCCGACGCATATCGCGACGTAGGCGACGAATTCACCCGCCGTGAGATCGCGCTTTTCCGGCGGCTTCGCGGGCGCGGACGCCGTGCGCAGCACGAGCCACGCGGGCGGCACGGCAAAGAGATAACACGCGGCGGTGGTCAAAAGCGCCTGCGTCAGCTGCGCCTGCGCCAGTTCCGGCGCGAACAGGTTCAGCAGCGCGCCCAGCACCGTCGGCACCACCTGCCACAGCACGAGCATCAGCGCCAGCGCGAGGCCTGTGCGGTTCATCGCGCGGCGAAATTGCGTATTGTTTTCCTGCATATTGCACACTCCTCTTTTTCAGACGCGCACGGACGTGCGGCGCAGAACGCCCCACGCCGCGCCGCCCAGCACGGCGGCGGCAAGCAGCAGCCCGACGCCGATGGACGCGGGGCCCATCGCGAGGATGGCGCGCCCGACGGGATAGAGCAGGCCGTCCTCGTTGAACACGGCGCCGAGGATCGGGCCTGAGGCTGCCATCGGCAGGACGATCAGCATATAGACGACCCAGAAGCCCGCGCGGCCGAAGCGCTGCATCACCGCGCCGTACAGCATACAGAGCGCGATGACCGCGACGTGCGCGGCGAGCCACGCGGACGTGTACTCGTGCACGAAGAGGAAGCTCGCGTTCAGGCCGCGGCCGTGGTAGACGGTGAGACGCAGCGCCTCCGACGCCCAGCACAGCGCGTACGTCAGCGCCGCCGAACACACGCCCATCGCGAGCAGCGCCGCCGCTTTGGAGACAAAGCACGCGCGGCGCGTGCGGCCCATCGAGAGCGCCGTCGTGAAGCTGACGCCGAACTGGATCAGCCCGTACAGGCCGAGCGCGAACAGCCCCGCGCCGCCCGCGATCACGCCGCCCATCGCGACGGAAACGTCCTCGCCGACCGCCGTGCCCAGAAAGGCGAGCAGCGCCTCAATAAACGCCCACATGCCGAGCTGCACTGCGCCCACGAGCATCAGGCACTCCTTTGACATAAGACGAAGTTCGTCCCGGATCACATTCAACATCACATTCACCCCCGCACCGTCAGGCGCTTGAACAACAGATGGCACACGCCCGTGCACGCCAGCCACACCGCGGCGACGATGGCCGCGATCAGTGTGTACAGCCACACCTCGCTCGTGCCCGTGAGCAGGCGGTACATAAAGCCGCCGAGGAAGTAGTTGACGACGAGCGCGATGGCGAGCACCGCGCCCGCGATGCACAGCAGCACTGTGGAGATCACCGCGACCTTTGCGCTGTAGCGCGCGGAGAGCGCACCGAACAGCAGACCGACCTGCCCGCAGCCGAGCGCGATGACCAGAAGCCCCGCCCACGAGAGGAGCGGCATCGGCTCATACCCGAACGCGAGCGCGAGGACGCGCTCGGCCGCAAACAGCGCCAGCGTCTGCGCGAGGACGCTCACGAGCGACAGCACGGAGAACTGCGCCGCCAGGCGGCTGCGCACCTCCCCCATCGAGAGCGCCAGCTGCGCGCCGGAACTGGTGTACGAGATCATCATCACGAGCGGGCCGAAGAACGTGTACGCGGTGATCATGCCGGAGCCGTAGTCGCCCGTTGCCATGAAGTCGCCGGGGTCGGAAATATATTTCATAAGAAGGAAGCCCGCGTAAAACGCCGCGAACATCCCCGCGCACTGGGCGAGATAGCGCCAGTAGCATCTGACGATCTTTGTCATGCCTGCCCCTCCCCGCTTGCCTGCGTCAGGTAGACGAACGCCTTTTGCAGCGTGACGCCCTCAAGGTCGACGTCGCGGCCCTCGGCGGCAGCCTTCACCTCCGCGCGCGGGGCGCGCAGCGCCGTCTGCACCTGACGGCCGAGGCGCTCGGTGTGCACGGCGCGCGACACGCCCACCTCGGTGCACACGGCGGCGACGTCCTCCTCGTGGCCGGTCACGAGCGTGAAGCCCTGCACGAAGTCGTCCGTCGGCGCGTCCACGATCATGCGGCCGCCGTCGATGATGAGCACGCGTTCGAACACGTTCGCGGCCTCCTCGATGATGTGCGTCGAGATGATGAACGTGCGGTTCGTCTCGGCATAGTCGTCGAGCAGCAGCTTGTAGAAATCCTCTCGCGCGACGACGTCGAGGCCGGCGACCGGCTCGTCGAGGATCGTCACCGGTGCGCGGGACGCGAGCGCGATGACGATCGTCAGCATGCTGAGCATGCCCTTCGACAGCTTGCTGACGGCCTTCTTGCTCTCGAGGCCGAAGCGCTTGACGAGTTCTTCGGCAAACGCCTTGTCCCAGTGCGGGTAGTACACGGAGGCGGCGCGCAGGTAGTCGCGCACCTTGTACGTGTTCTGACCCATCAACAGCGTCGTGGGGATCTCGCGCGAGAAGCACAGCTCCGCGAGCGCTTTGCGGTTTTCCCACACCGGCTCGCCGCCGTACGTGACCTCTCCCGCGTCGAGCGTGTTCTGCGCGGTGAGGATGCTGAGAAGCGTCGTCTTGCCCGCGCCGTTGCGGCCAATCAGGCCGTAGAT
>CALXIU010000144.1 GCA_944388415.1 uncultured Ruthenibacterium sp.
GGCTCCTCCTGGCCGAGGAACCACTTTTTTTTTTTCTTCATGCCGGAGTTGATGAGCAGCAGGCTGCTGTCGCCGTTCGGCCCGAGCGGGAAGCTGCCGAGACGCAGATGCCCCTTGCTCTCAAAAACCGAGAGATATTTCTCGCGCAGATCGTTGAGTCCGGTCCATTCCATGATGTTCTTCTCTCCCAAATGTTCAAAGTTGTGTGCGGCAAATAAAAACAGCCTTCGTCCGAAACAGGGACGAAGGCCGGTCGCTTCCGTGGTACCACCCAGATTGCGCGCTCTGAAAAAGCGCGCCGCTTTGGCCGCCGTAACGCAGCGGATGCGTCCCGCTCATCGCGGGCGGCTCGCGGGTGGCTTTCCCGGCGCTGCACAAGGACGTCGCAGCCATTGCGTCCTCTCTCTTGAGTGCTCAAGCGCCCGGATGGGCCCGGTCGTTGCCTTTGCCATATCTTTTTTTATTATAAAGCAAATCGCGCAAAAGTCAAGCGTCCGATCCCGTGTCGTCCAGAAAATACGCGAGCGCGCTCGCCACACGCGCAAACACGGCGCACGCCTCCTCGCTGCCCTGTACTTCGTCGTCCATCATCACGGTGATCGTGTAGCGCGGCGCGTCGGCCGGATAAAAGCCGGAAAACCAGACGTCCATCTTTTCGTTGCCGTCTGCGTCGGTACGGCCTGTCTGCGCCGTGCCTGTCTTGCCCGCCGCCTTTCCCGTCGTGGGCTGCGCGCCCTGACCGAGGCCGTTTTCCACGACGCCCGCGAGCATCTGCCGAAGCGCCTCGGCCGTCTCCTCCGAAAACGCGCGGCGCATCACCGGCGCGTAGAGCGACTGCGTGACCGTCTTCGTGTAGCCGTTGACATACCCCTGCACGAAGCTGGGCGCGACGTAGACGCCTCCGTTCGCGATGGCGTTCATGAACGCCGTGACCTGCACCGGCGTCGCGAGCAAGTCGCCCTGACCGAAGCTGACGGTGGCGAGCTGGCCGAGATTTTCAAGGTCTTCGGCTGACGGGAGATTTCCGGACGCGGTGCGCAGCGAGCCGACGATCGTGGTCGACTCTCCGAACCCCGTGCGCAGGGCGTACTGCTCGATCACGCTGCCGCCGAGCTTGAGGCCGAGCTGGATGAAGTAACAGTTGCAGCTCTGTTCGAGCGCCGAGGCGAGGTCGACGTCGCCGTGTCCCTTGCCGTACGCGCAGCGGTAGGTGTGGTCGGCCACCGTGATGCTGCCGGTGCAGTGATAGATCTCCGATGTGTCGGCGCCCGTCTCGAGCGCCGCCGCCGCGAGCAGCGGCTTGAAGACAGAACCGACGCTGTACGCGCTGATGCTGCGGTTGAGAAACGGGCTGTCCTCCGCGTCGATGCTGGCGGCGGCGTTGTCCGGGTCGAACGCCGGCATACTGACGCTCGCGAGCACACGGCCTGTCCGCGTCTCCATCACGACGATGGAGCCCTTTTGCAGCATCTCCGCCGCGATCCCCTCGCACACGCGCTGGATGGACGCGTCGAGCGTGAGCATCACGCCGTTGCCCGTGCCCTGCGATTCCACGACGCGGGGCTTGGCGCCGTCGAGAAATTCTCCCTGCGCGCTCGTGATGCTGTAGATGCGCCGCAGCGTGTCGCCGCCCGCGAGATACTCGTCGCACGCGGCCTCGATCCCGCTGACGCCGTTGCCCTCGCCGTCGAGGTAGCCGATCAGGTGCTGCGCGATGGGCACGGGGAGATAGCGCTCGGTCTGGTAGAACACCGGGTAGCTCTCGTCCGCGTCTCCGGTGACGGGCAGAAGGAACGGGCGGCTCTTCTGGATACTGTCATAGAGCTCCGGGCGGCTCTCGGCGGGCACGAGGTCGAACAGGTCGTAGTAGCTCTCGCGCGTCGGCGGGATCAGCAGGCATTTCCGCTTCACGGCGTTTGTCAGCGGCGTGAAATGGCAGTCGTAGAGGTTTCCCCTGCCGCTGTCAAGCGGCGTGTATGTGGCGCTCTGCGCAAACGCCGCGGCGGCGTACGCGCGGTTGGCGGACAGCATCGCAACGCGCCCCGTGATGAACATAAAGACAAACAGCAGCATCGCGCACAGCGCGGTCGCACGGGCTCTCACCGGCGGACACCCCCTTCTCTCCGAAAGAGTGTTGCCGGGCCGGTGCGCGTTTAATCACGCCGGGACAAAAGCGGCCCCGCTCTGCCTTTCCGGGCAGAGCGGGGCCGATCGTGTCACGACAGCATTTCCACGTATTCCTCAAGGCAGAGGTTTTGTTCCGTCATCGCCTTCGCCGCCTCTGTGCCGACGTAGCGGTAATGCCACGGCTCGCACGAGATGCCAGTGATGTCCTCCTTGTCGGCGGGGTAGCGCTGGATGAACCCGTAGTGCCACGCGTTCTCCGCGAGCCATGCGTAGACTGTCTCGTTGTCGCAGCGCGTCTTGTCGGCGTTCACATCGACGGCGAGGCCAAGCTCGTGCTCGCTCGTGCCGGGCTGCGCCACCCAGTCCGCCGCAAAGCTCTCGGCGGCGGCGCGCGGCGCGCCCTCGCTCATATAGGCGGCGATCTTGTCGTCCAGGATGTCCTGCTGATCGCTGCGCGTGCGGTAGCCCTCGTTCACAAGCGGGTAGACGCCCGCGGCGCGCGCGTCGTCGAACATCTGCTGCAAGGCCGGGTAGATGCGCGAATCCACGCACTCGCCGTTTGAGAGCTGCGTCAACTCGATCTCATAGTCCTCGGGCAGTGCGTGTTCGGCGTTGACGAGCACAAGGTTCCAGCCGAGGGACGTGTCCGCCTCACTGAGCGCGCGCAGCCGGAACAAGCCCGACGGCACGCACCGCCATGCCGCACCGGACAGACAGACGAACATGACGGCGGCGAGCAGCAGACTGCTCAAACATCCGCACCCGCAGCCGCAGCCGTGATTTCTTCTGAACATGAAACGCACTCCCCTTCCGCTGCCTACGTAACGAGGCGCGGCGGTGCGCTTCTTCAAAACGCCGGGAATTTTTGAGAGAACACGTCACGTGAGATTGGTATAATCCATCAAAAATTCGTCGATCTCGCGTGCGGCGGCGCGGCCCTCGGCGATGGCGTGCACCACGAGCGACTGTCCGCGGCGCATGTCGCCCGCACAGAACAGCTTGCCGGAGACGGCGTGGCCGCTCGCCTCGACTGTTCCGCGCGGCGTGCGCGCGAGGCCGAACGCGTCGGGCAAATCGTCCCGCGCGCCGACAAAGCCCGCGGCGATGAGCACGAGGTCGGCGCGGACGGTCTCCTCGCTGCCCTCGACCGGGACCATGCGCATGCGTCCGTCTTCCCCGCGCTCGCCGCGCAGCTTCACCGTCACGGCCGCCTGCACGCGGCCCGCGTCGTCCGTCTGGAACTCGCGCACCGTCGTCTCGTAGACGCGCGGATCATGCCCGAACTTCGCGATGGCCTCCTGCTGGCCGTAATCGGTTTTACACACGCGCGGCCACTGAGGCCACGGATTCGACGCGGCGCGCGCGTCCGGCAGCTTCGGCATCATCTCGAGCTGTGTCACGGATTTGCAGCCCTGACGGATGCAGGTGCCGACGCAGTCGTTGCCCGTGTCACCGCCGCCGATGACGAGGACGCGCTTGCCCTTCGCCGACACCTCCGGCTTTGCGCCGCTGAGCACGGCGCGCGTCGCCATCGTGAGAAAGTCGACGGCGAAACAGACGCCCTGCGCCTCGCGGCCCGGCACGTCGAGGTCGCGCGGCTTGCCCGCGCCCGCGCACAGTGCGACGGCATCAAACTCATCCAGGAGCTGCTGCGCCGTCACGTCCGTTCCAACATGCACGCCGGTGCGGAACTCGACGCCCTCGGCCTCCATCAGCGAGACGCGGCGCGCGACGACGGCTTTATCGAGCTTCATGTTCGGGATGCCGTACATCAGGAGGCCGCCCGGACGGTCAGACTGCTCGAACACTGTGACCGTATGGCCGCGGCGGTTGAGCCGGTTCGCGCACGCGAGGCCGGCGGGGCCGGAACCGACGACGGCCACGCGCTTTCCGGTGCGCACGGCGGGCGGCTCGGGCTTCATGAAGCCTTCGGCAAAACCCGTCTCGATGCTGGCAAGTTCGTTTTCACGCACGG
>CALXIU010000145.1 GCA_944388415.1 uncultured Ruthenibacterium sp.
AGCTCGAGACCATCAAGTTTTGGGTGAACATCGCCGTGGAAGCGGCAGAAATGATCTATGTCGGCACAGGCCGTGGTGAGGAAAAGAAAGCCTATGTGGTTGAATTTCTGAACAGCAAGGGTTTCCACCTCGACACCGCCGAGATCGACAATATTATCGAAGCCGCTGTCCTTGAGCTGAAACTTGCAACAGAAAAGAAGGAAGCCTGACCGAAATCAGACTTCCTCTACTATCAAAACAAATCCGAAGCAATGCCTTACGAAAAATAAGGTGTTCGGATTTGCACAATTTGGTGGAGACTAAGGGACTCGAACCCATGACCTCTCGGATGTGAACCGAACGCTCTAACCGGCTGAGCTAAGTCTCCGAAGCAAGAATTATTATAGCACACAGCCGGGAAAAGCGCAAGTGTTTTTTTCGCTTTTTCCGCAAATCACTGAAAATAGACGTCCGGACGATAAAACTCAAAGATCACGCAGTCGTTTTCACGCTGCTTGGCGGCGACGTCGTCCTCCGGACGCACCGTCCAGCACACGCGCGCCGCGCCGAGCGCCTCCGCAACGCGCACGGACAGCGGCTTTGCGCCTGGCCCGTAGGCGATGAAATGCGGCCGCGCGAGAAAGTTCATCCACGTTCCGCCCAGCAAAGCGCTGCGCAGGCGGCTCTGGCCGTCCTTCGCGAAATTTGCGGGAGAATCGGACAATTGTCCGCGCGCGATGTCCGGCGCGTTCCTCCGGAACCATGCCACGATGCGCGGATCGAAGCTCTCGATGCAAAACGGTCCGTCGTATGCGCGCAGCAGCGCCAGCGTTTTTTGGCACAGCAGATCGTTGCGCGGGCCGGTTTTCAACTCCACGATCAGCGGCGAGCGGCCGCCCACCGCGTCCAGCACTTCCGCGAAGAGGGGAATGTGCTCTTGCGTGCCGCACAGGCGCATCGCACGCAATTCCTCGAGCGTGAACGCGTCCACGCGCCCGTGAACGCCGCACACGCGATCGAGCGAGTCGTCGTGAAAGACGACGACCTCCGCGTCTTTCGAGAGCTGCACGTCCAGCTCGATGCCATACCCCGCGTCAGCCGCCGCGCGGAACGCGGGCAGGCTGTTTTCGGGCGTCAGGCGGTCTTTCGTGTGCAGCCCGCGATGCGCGCAATTGAGACGGTCGAACCGCGCCATGCGCGCCGCCGCACCGCGTCCGGGCGCAAGCAAGAACAGGACAAGCGCCGCAGCCAAAACAGCGACCAGCAGGATCCACCATACCATATACGACCAACTCCGTGTCCGGCAAGATGCCGTATTTTCATTATTATTGTACGACTTGCCCAAAGAGATGTCAATTCGCACAAATGAAACCAGTGTTTTTGTGCTTGTATCCAAATTGCAATTTTGAATACAACATGGTATCCTTGAATTGAGCAAAGGAGGTGCATCCCGTGACAACCCCTCCCGCTTCAAGCGAATACATGTATCAGGTTTTGAAAAACGAGATCCTGACGCTTGTCATCAAGCCGGGCGAACCGATGAGCGAGAACGAGCTGTGCAAGCGGTTCGGCGTATCGCGCACGCCGGTGCGCAGCGCGCTTCAGAGATTGCGCGACGCGGGGCTTGTGACCATCGTTCCGTATAAGGGAACGACCGCAAGCCTGCTCAATTTCCAGGAGATCCGCCAGCTCATTTATATGCGCGTCGCTGTTGAGACGATGGTGCTGCGCGACTTCATCGACCAGTACACCTTGGCCGATCTGGAGCGTGTGCGCTATGCCATCCGAAAACAGGCGGTGCTCCTGCAAGGCGAGCATACGAGCGAGCAGTTCTATGCGCTCGACAGCCAGATGCACGCCATCTGGTTCAATGTCATCGGCATGAACGGACTTTGGCGCGCCATCCAGAAGGCGCAGACAAACTACACGCGTTTTCGGATGCTGGACATTGTTGCGGTGCAGCAGTTCGGCGATATTGTGACCGAACACGAAACACTCTTCGATATTCTGGAACGCCGCGCAAAAGACGAGGTGGAGCCGTTCGTGCGGTGGCATCTCAACGGCGGCATTGAGCGTCTGGGTGACAAGCTTGACAACGAGCTTGCTGATTATTTCATTTCGTCCGAACATTCCAACAAATAGATCTCAGGAGGTAAAAACACATGGATATGAAAGCGTTCTCTCTGGAAGGCAAGATCGCCCTCGTCACGGGCGCGAGCTACGGCATCGGTTTCGCCATTGCCAGCGGCATGGCGAAGGCGGGCGCGACAATCGTCTTCAACGACATCAACGAGGAACTGGTGAAAAAGGGCCTTGCTTCGTATGAAGAGGCTGGCATCAAGGCGCACGGCTATGTGTGCGACGTCACGAACGAGGAGCAGGTCGCGGAGCTGATCGCGAAGATCGAGGCCGAGGTCGGCGTCATCGATATCCTCGTCAACAACGCCGGCATCATCAAGCGCATCCCGATGTGCGACATGACCGCCGCGCAGTTCCGTCAGGTCATTGACATCGATCTGAACGGCCCGTTCATCATGTCCAAGGCCGTCATCCCCGCGATGATCAAGAAGGGCCACGGCAAGATCATCAACATCTGCTCGATGATGAGCGAGCTGGGCCGCGAGACGGTTTCCGCGTACGCCGCTGCGAAGGGCGGTCTGAAGATGCTCACGAAGAACATCTGCTCTGAGTACGGCGCTTACAACATCCAGTGCAACGGCATCGGCCCGGGCTACATCGAGACCCCGCAGACCGCGCCTCTGCGCGAGCGTCAGCCGGACGGCAGCCGTCATCCGTTTGACCAGTTCATCATCGCCAAGACGCCGGCCGAGCGCTGGGGCACGACCGATGACCTCGTCGGGCCGGCCATCTTCCTCGCCTCCGACGCGTCGAACTTCGTCAACGGCCACATCCTGTATGTCGACGGCGGCATCCTCGCCTACATCGGCAAGCAGCCGTAATCATTGTAACCGCAGAACGCGGGCGGCCCTCACGGGCCGCCCGTTTTTTGGCGCAAAATTGAGGCCCGCGCCTCCCGTTCGGGAGGCGCGGGCCTGTTTTGCGATTGGGAAACGCGATCAGACGACCGCGACGGCTTCGATCTCAACGAGCGCGGCCTTCGGCAGCGCGGCCACCTGGAATGCGGCGCGCGCGGGATACGGCGCGGTGAAGAACTCGGCGTAGACCTCGTTCATCGCGCCGAAATCGGCGATGTCGTTCAGAAGCACCGTCGTCTTGACGACCTTCGACATGTCCGCTCCCGCGGCCTCGAGGATGCTGCGGATGTTCGTCAGCGACTGGCGCGTCTGCGCCTTGATGTCGTCGCCCGCGAACGCGCCCGTGGCGGGGTCGATGGGCAGCTGGCCGGAGACGTAGATCGTATTGCCGG
>CALXIU010000146.1 GCA_944388415.1 uncultured Ruthenibacterium sp.
CTCATTGCGGACCGGCTCGCGCCGCTGGTCGATTTCTTTTCGATCGGCACGAACGACCTCACACAGTACACGCTCGCGTGCGACCGTCAGTGCAGCGACCTCGGCCGCTTCTTCGACCCGCACCATCCCGCCATTGTCCGCGCGCTGGAAATGACCGCAGAGGCTGCGCACCGCGCCGGCATCTGGGTGGGGATCTGCGGTGAGCTGGCTGCGGACGTCGAAATGCTGCCTGTTTTCCTGTCCATCGGCATCGACGAGCTGAGCGTCTCGCCGTCCGCCGTGCTTCCGCTGCGCGCCGCCATCCGCAAAAGCGTGGCGCATCCCGGCGATCCGGCCGAATAAAAAAGGAGCGAAGACCGCGTCACGGTCTTCGCTCCTGTCTTTCGGCGCGTGTTGTTTCAGGCCTTGTAGCCCACAGCGTACGCCAGTTCCTTGTCAATGACAACAACGGCGTCCGAATGCATCTTCAGCATCGTGGACGGGTTCTGCGTCGTGATGACGTCGTCCATGATGAGACCCTTGATGGCGGGGACTTTTGCGAGGCCCGTCGCCACCAGCACGACGGTCTTCGCGGCGAGGATGTCGCCCATGCCCATCGTGATGGCCTTCGTGGGAACGTCCTCTTTCTTCTCGAAGAAGCGGGCGTTCGCGTTGATCGTGCTCTCGGTCAGCGTCTCGATGTGCGCCGTGGCGATCAGGTGGTCGCTGGCCTCATTGAACGCGATGTGACCGTTGTTGCCGATGCCCAGCAGCTGCAGGTCGGCCGCTCCGCCCTCGCGCACCTTCGCCTCCAGCTCGGCGGCGTTGGCTTCGTAATCGCCCATGCCGGACGCGACGAACGTGTTGGCCTTGTCAATGTTGATGTGGTCAAACAGATTCGTATCCATGAAGTAGCGGTAGCTCTGGTCGTGCGTGCCGGGGATGCCGCAGTATTCGTCCAGATTGACGGTGTGCACGCCGGAAAAATCCACCTCGCCGGCTTCGTTCATCGCGATCAGCTTGCGGTAGATGGGCACGGGCGTACCGCCCGTGGCGAGGCCAAGCTTTGCGTTCGGCTTCGCGTTCACCAGGTCCTTGATCATATTCGCGACGACGGCGCAGCTCTCGTCGTAGCTGTTTGTCACAATTACTTTCATGTCATTCCGACTCCTTTCACGCTGATAGGCGTTCTCTTACTTATAACTATACAGATTTTTGCCTTCGGTGGAAAGACACCAAACAGACTTTAATTTGCACAATCGTACAAACGTGCGCGAACGCTCATACAAACAGCGCTTTTTCCGCTTCTGTTGCGCTCTGTCCCGGCCGCTTGAAGCCGTGGCGGCCGCGCCATGCGGCGGGCGAGAGCCCCGTCTCCCGGCGAAATACTTTGCACAGGTAGTTTGCGCCCGAGAAACCGCACAGCGTCGCGATGATCTCCAGAGAATATTCTTCGCGCGAAAGAAGTTCCTTCGCAGCATCGATGCGCACACGTGTCAGATATTTTCCCGGCGGCGTGCCGATCTCCGCGGAAAACGCGCGCACGAGATGGCCTTTGCTCACGCCGAGCTGACGGCTCAATTCCTCCACGCCGTACAGCGACGCGTATTCGCGCCGGATGGTCACCACGGCCTGCGCCACCAGCGGCGACAGCGTGCTGTGCGCCTCGTCGGCGCGGGCCAGTTCGCACAGCAATCGGTAAGAGGCCGCGGCATCCGCGTCATCCGCCAGCGACGCCAGCAGCTGCGCCGCCATCGGGCACGCGCCGCAGTCGGACACCAGCGCGCCGTCCGTGCCCTTCGCCAGCGCAAGCGCGGCCTGTCCCGAAAAGCCGGCGGCGAGCAGGTGGCTGTCCGCGTCCGGCACGACACGCGCGCCGCCGGACGTCAGCAGCAGAAGTCCGGCCGTCAGGGGATAGGTGTCTTCACCGTGCTGCGCCTGCGCGTGCCCTGAGGAATCGAGCACCACAAGAAGCGGCGCATCCAGCGTTTCGGCGCCTGTTTCCCCCGAGAGCTCGCGCACAAACAGGCACTGGCAAAACTCTTCCGCATGAAAAATCAAAAGAATCCACCACCATGTCAATATTTTACCATTGAGAACCGAATAATCTCTGTTATTATTATATTAGCGATGAGATACGCGAGTCAAGCGTATCAAGAAAATGCACACAATTAAAATACTTACGGAGGTCTGGTTCCTATGGCAAGCATTAAAGCGAAAAATATCTACAAGATCTATCCCGGCAACGTCACGGCTGTCACCGACTTCTGCCTCGACATCGAGGACAAGGAGTTCATCATCCTGGTCGGTCCTTCCGGCTGCGGTAAGTCCACGACCCTGCGCATGATCGCCGGCCTCGAGGAGATCTCGAAGGGCGAGCTGTACATCGGCGACCGCCTTGTCAACGACGTTCCCCCGAAGGATCGCGACATCGCCATGGTGTTCCAGAACTACGCTCTGTATCCGCACATGACGGTTTACAAGAACATGGCGTTCGGCCTTGAGCTGCGCAAAATGCCGAAGGACGAGATCGACAAGCGCGTCCGTGAAGCTGCCCGCGTTCTCGACATCGAGCACCTGCTCGACCGCAAGCCGAAGGCTCTGTCCGGTGGTCAGCGTCAGCGTGTCGCCCTGGGCCGCGCCATGGTCCGTAACCCGGCGGTCTTCCTGCTTGACGAGCCTCTGTCCAACCTCGACGCCAAGCTGCGTACCGCGATGCGCACCGAGATCACCAAAGGTGAGTTGTACATTGGCGACCGCCTGGTGAATGATGTTCCGCCGAAGGATCGCGACATTGCCATGGTGTTCCAGAACTATGCCCTGTATCCGCATATGACGGTGTACAAGAACATGGCTTTCGGCCTGG